>JAIBJN010000049.1 GCA_020029595.1 Actinomycetota bacterium
GCAGGCTGCGGCCATCGAGGCGCCGGGCGTCGTCTTCGTCTCCGCCGGCGCGGGGACGGGGAAGACCACGGTGCTCGTCGAGCGCTTCGTCAAGGCGGTTTGCGAGCGTGGGCTCGACGTCGACTCGCTGCTCGTGATCACCTATACGGAGCGCGCCGCCGGCGAGCTGCGTGACCGCATTCGAGCGCGGCTCGTCGAGGCCGGTCGGGCCGAGCTCGCACGGGAGCTCGACGCTGCCTGGATCTCGACGATTCACGGCTTCTGCCACCGCCTCCTCCGGGCGCATCCGTTCGCGGCGGGGATCGACCCGCGCTTCCGTGTCCTCGACGAGCCGCAGGCGCGAGTCCTCCAGCGCGAGGCCTTCGAACGGGCGCTGACCGAGTTTTGCGCAGACGGCGACGGTAAGCGCCTCGGCCTCCTCGCCACATACGGCGTTCGCGCGCTTCGCCGCATGCTCACGGGCGTCCACGAGACGCTCCGCGCGGCCGGGCGGCCCCTCGTGCTCGAGCTCGGGGAGCGCCCCGGCCTCGCCGAGCGGATCGAGGAGCTCCGCGAGGCCGCGCGCGCCCTCTCGGCGGACACGGAGGCGGGGGAGACGGTGCGCGCCACCGCCGCCCGTGCGCTCGAGGTTCTGGCGGAGCGGAGCCTGCCCGAGCGGCTCCTCGACCTCGGCGAGCTGAAGGCGAAGGGCGAGCGGGCTGCGAGCTACGAGGAGGCACGGCGGGGCGTCGAGCAGGCCGCGCTCGACGAGCTTGCCGCGCGCGACCGCGACCTCCTCCAGGAGCTGCTCGAGCGCTTCGGCGTCGCCTACCGGACGGCGAAGGAGCGCGAGTCGGCGCTCGACTTCGAGGATCTCCAGCTCGCGGTCCGCGACCTCCTGCGCGAGGACGAGGCCGTCCGCGAGCGCGAGAGCTGGCGCTTTCGCTCGATCATGGTGGACGAGTTCCAGGACACGAACCGGCTCCAGTGCGAGATCGTCGACCTCCTCGCGGAGGGACCGGAGGGCAAGGAGCTCTTCTTCGTCGGCGACGAGTTCCAGTCCATCTACCGCTTTCGCCACGCTGACGTCGAGGTCTTCCGCGAGCGGCGCGAGCGGTCGGGCGGCGTGCTGGCGCTCACGCAGAACTACCGCTCGCGGCCGGAGGTGCTCGCCGCCGTCAACCACCTCTTCTCCAGCGAGTTCGGGGAGGAGTTCCAGCCGCTCGAGGCGGCCGGGCGCTTCCCCGACCCGGTTTTTGGGGCGCCTGTCGAGCTGCTCGTCACCGACAAGTCGAGCTACGCCGGGACTCCCCTCCACTGGCGGCGGGCCGAGGCGCGGCAGATCGCCGCCCGCGTGCGGCAGCTCGTCGACGCGGGGGAGGCGAGCGCCGGGGAGATCGTCCTCCTCTTCGCCGCCGGGACGGACGCCGAGTGGTACGAGGAGGAGCTGCGGCAGGCAGGGCTCGATACGTACCGCGCGACCGGCCGGGGCTACTTCGGCCAGCAGCAGGTGGTCGACCTCCTCGCGTACCTGCGCCTCCTCCACAACCGCTACGACGACGAGGCGCTCGTGACCGTGCTCGCCTCGCCGTTCATCGGGCTCTCGAACGACGCGCTCGTGCTCCTGCGCCGCGCGGCCCCGAAGCGGCCGCTCTTCCAGCCGTTCGAGCGCGGGCTCCCGGCCGACCTCTCCGAGCAGGACAGGCACCTCTGCCGCGCGTTCCTCCAGCGGTACGAGCGGCTCGCCACGGCCGCGAACGGGTTCTCCCTCGAGCGGCTCTGCGAGCGCATCGTCGCCGACCACGACTACGACCTCGCCGTCCTTGCGCAGTGGGACGGGCGCCGGCGCTACGCGAACCTGCGCAAGCTCGCGCGGCTCGCGCGCTCGTATGAGGAGCTGCGTGGGCGCGACATCGAGGGCTTCGTGCGCTTCGTCCGCGAGCAGGAGGCCGTTGGTGCGAGGGAGCTCGAGGCGGTCGCGGAGGAGGAGGGGGCCGACGCCGTCCGGCTCCTCACGATCCACTCGGCGAAGGGGCTCGAGTTCAAGGTCGTGATCGTGGCGGACGCGGGGCGTGACCGGAACGCGCCCTCGCCGGACGAGATCCTCTGCCTTCCTGACGGCCGTTTTGGCTTCCGCGTCGCCGACCCCGCCACAGGCTCGCGCCGTCCCGCGTTCGAGTACGAGCGCGTCCGCGACGCCGAGCGGGAGGCGGAGCAGGCCGAGCGCCTCCGCCTCTACTACGTCGCCATGACACGGGCGATCGACCGCCTGATCGTCTCGGGCGCCATCGACCCGGCGCGCGCCGCCGACGCGGCGACCCCGATCGGCTGGGTCCTCTCCCGGCTCGAGGCGCAGGAGCTCGACGCTGCCGGCGACGGGCCGCTCGAGCTCGTGCGCGACGGCGCGCGACTCCTCGTGCGCGTCGACCGACACCGGCCGGAGGCCGAGGCCCCCGCTCCGCCGCCTGAGCCGTCCGCCCCGAAGGAGGGCCAGCTCGAGCTCTTCGTCGGCGAGGAGCTCGAGCCGCTTCCGCCGCCCGCGCCGCGGCTTCCCGAGCTCACGCCGGTACCCGCGCCGCCGCTTCACCGGGTGCGCCGGCTCTCCTATAGCGCGCTCGCCCTCTTCGAGCGCTGCTCGTACCGGTACTACGCCGAACGGGTGGCCGGCATGCGGCCGGGGGACGCCCGCGGCTCCCTCCCGGGCCAGACGGGTCTCGCGGCCACCGAGGTCGGCGACGCCGTCCACCGCCTGCTCGAGACGGTCGACCTCGCGGCGCCGGCCGTCCCGGAGGTCGAGCCGGTGCGCGCCTGGTACCCGGCCGCCACCGACGAGGAGCTCGAGCGGATCGGCGCCTTCGTCGCCTCGTACTGCCGCTCGGAGCTCGCGCGTCGCGTCGCCTCGCTCGCCGGTGCCGCCCCCGAGCGCCCGTTCGCCTTCGAGCACGACGGCGTCCTCCTGCACGGCCGCCTCGATGTCTACTGGCGCGAGGGCCCGCGCGCGCTCGTCCTCGACTACAAGACGAACTCGCTCGCCGAGGAGACGCCTGAAGAGATCGTTCAGGCCGACTACCGGCTTCAACAGCTCGTCTACGCGCTCGCCTGCTTGCGGGTCGGTGCGGAGGAGGTCGAGGTCGTCTACCACTTCCTCGAGCGGCCGGACGCGGTCGTCTCGACCAGCTTCGGTCGCGATGACGCCCCGTCGCTGGAGGCCGAGCTCTCGGCCGCGATCGGGCGCATCCACGAGGGCGACTTCCGGCCGACGCCGAGCGAGTTCAACTGCGCCGGGTGTCCTGCCCTCGATCGCGTTTGCGCGGGGCTGCGACTCCTCTCGGTGCAGATCCCGGCGGAGTACGCCGAGGTCTGAGCTCCCGGCTCCCGCACGGCGAGGGACCAGGCCCCAGGGCGTCATCCGGTCGAGTGCTGCGCGTAGGCTCCCTCCTCCGAGATGGCCCGCTCGTACGTCCACGAAGCCCGCCGGCGCGTTGCCCCGAAGCGCGAGCGGATCCGCCCGATCATCGAGCGGCTCGCCGTGGCACACCCGGACGCGACCATCGCGCTGCGCTTCCGCGACCCGCTCGAGCTGCTCGTCTCGGTGATGCTCTCGGCACAGACGACCGACGTGACCGTGAACCGCGTCACGGGCCGACTCTTCCGCAAGTATCGCGGGCCGGAGGACTATCTGGCCGTCCCGCTCGTCGAGCTCGAGGGGGACATCCGAGCGACGGGGACGTTCCGCCAGAAGGCGAGGAACCTCCGCGGCGCCATGAAGATGCTCCTCGAGGAGTACGACGAGAAGGTGCCGTGGCGGCTGGAGGAGCTCGTCCGGCTGCCGGGCGTGGGGCGGAAGACGGCGAACGTCGTCGCCGCGGAGCTCGGCGCGACGCAGGGGATCGTGGTCGACACGCACGTCCGCCGGCTCTCGCAGCGGCTCGGCCTCACACGGCAGGAGGACCCCGCGAAGATCGAGCGCGACCTCATGCGTGTCGTCCCGCGCGCGGACTGGGCGCGCTTCCCTCACCTGCTCATCTGGCACGGCCGCCGCGTCTGCGACGCGCGCAGCCCGCGGTGCGAGGTCTGTGTCCTAGCGGGTCTGTGCCCTTCGAGTCGGGTCTAAAGCTCCTAGCGAGGCGCGAGCGCGACGAGGAGGCCGCCGTCCTCGTCGTAGGCGGGGAAGAAGTCCGCCCGCACGGTCTTCGTGACGCCGGATCGGGTCCTGAGCGTCAGCTTCTGGTCGAAGCGACGGACGCCGTATTCGAGCGCCAGCGCCGCCGGGGTGGGGCCGTCTCCCTCGCTCTCGAAGAGCGTCGCCATCACGTCGTGGCCGAGGAGATCGCCTTCTCTGTAGCCGGTGAGCTCGAAGACGCCCTGGCCCACGGCGATCATCCGACCCTCGCGGTCGCAGACGACGAACCCGGTTCCGGGAGAGGGGTAGAAGTCGTCCATGATTTCGAAGAGGAACCCGAATCCGCAGCTTGCGCACGCGACGGGCTGGCCGGTCAGGCCCTCGCGTCCGTCGTCGTCGACCGACCGCCGGCGGCAGTTCGGGCAGATGAAGTAGGGCACTCCGAAAAGCTAGCGCGCCGGGCTAGCTGCGCGGAGCGGCAAGCGCGTCCAGGAGACGGCCCTGCTCGGCGGCCAGCCAGCGCTCGGCGTCGAGCGCCGCCATGCAGCCGGAGCCGGCCGCCGTCACGGCCTGGCGGTAGACGTCGTCCTGGACGTCGCCGGCGGCGAAGACTCCCGGCACGTTCGTCTCGGTGCTCTTGCCCCGAGTGACCAGGTAGCCGGACTGGGCATCCATGTCGAGCTGGCCCTTGAAGAGCACGGTATTGGGGTCGTGGCCGATCGCCACGAAGAGGCCGTCGGCCGGGATCTCGGTCCGCTCGTCCGTCTTGACGTTGCGGATGACGACGCCGGTGACGACGCCGTCCCCGAGCACCTCCTCGACGACGGAGTCGAGGACGAACTCGATCTTGTCGGTGGCACGAGCCCGGTCGACCATGATCGGCGAGGCGCGGAAGACCTCCCGCCGGTGCACGAGCGTCACTTTCGAGGCGAACCTCGCCAGGAACGTCGCCTCCTCCATGGCCGAGTCGCCTCCGCCGACGACCACGACCTCCTTGTCACGGAAGAAGGCCGCGTCGCAGACCGCGCAGTAGGAGACGCCGCGGCCTTGGAGCGAGCGCTCGGACTCGAGCCCGAGCTGGCGCGCGTTCGCGCCTGTGGCGACGATCACCGTCTCGGTGCGGTATTCGTCGTCTCCCACCCAGACCCGGAACGGGCGCTCGGAAAAGTCGACCCTCGTCACGTCGTCGGTGACGAACTCTGCCCCGAAGCGCTCGGCCTGCTTGCGGAACTCCTGCATCATCTCCGGGCCGAGCACGCCCGCGGGGTACCCAGGGTAGTTCTCGACGTCGCTCGTGATCATGAGCTGCCCGCCCCAGTTGACGCCCTCGATCACGAGCGGCCTCATGTTGGCCCGGGCGCTGTAGAGCGCGGCGGTATACCCGGCGGCGGCGCCTCCGATCACGATCACCTCGCGCACGTCGCTTGCGTTCACTGGTTCCTCTCTGTCGGCTGTTTGTCGTACTTTTGTTAACGAGCGGCGTCGAGTTCGTGTTCCGATTGTGTAGCTTCTAGGCCCGCACGGGAAACCTACAAGGGGCGACCGGATGGCACGAACCGTCACCTGGGACGAGCTTCGCGACCTCGCGGGCTTCGAAGCCGAGAAGGGGTTCGCAATCAGCGTCTACCTCGATCTCGACCCGAGCGCGTCGCCCATGCCGAGCGACGCGCACACGCGGCTCAACTCCCTCCTGGACGGAGCCGCGAAGGAGAACGGCGGAACGAGGCGCGAGCTGACGCACCAGCAGCGGCTGGCGCTCAAGGAGGACTTCGACCGCATCCGCCGCTACTTCGAGTTCGAGTTCGAGCGGAACGGCGCCCACGGCCTCGCGATCTTCTGCGCGAGTCTCGACAACGTCTGGCGGCCGTTGCCGCTCACCGAGGTCGTGCCCGACGGAATCAAGGTCGGCCAGCAGCTCTATCTCGCTCCTCTCGTGCCCCTCGTGGGGCGCGGGGAGGGCGCACTCGTTCTCGTCGTGGGCCGCGAGCAGGGGCGTTTCTACCGCCTGCGGGCGGGTCGCCTCGAGGACCTCGCCGACCACTTCGAGGAGCAGCCGCGCCGCCACGACCAGGGCGGGTGGGCACAGGCGCGCCTCCAACGCCATGTCGACGAGCTCGCCCAGGAGCACCTGCGCCGCGTCGCCGGAGAGCTCGACCGGCTCGTGCGCCGCCTGCACGGCCCGCGGGTCGTCGTCGTCGCCTCCGAAGAGACGTGGGCGGAGTTCGCAGACCTCGTCTCACAGGAGACCCGCTCGGCAATCGCTGGGGTGGCCCACGCCGAGGCGCACGCCCAGCCTTCGGAGCTCCTGCAGGTCTCGGCCCCCGTGCTCGAGCGTTGGCGAGCCGAGCGGGAGACCGAGGTCATCGAGCGCTGGCGGGAGGAGGAGGGCCGGAACGGGCGGGCGTCCCGCGGTTGGGCGGCGACGCTCGAGGCCGCCTCAGACGGGCGCGTCGAGCTCCTGCTCTTCCGCGAGGGCGTGAACCGCGATGCGAAACGCTGTCCGGCCTGCGGCCGCCTCTCGGTCGAGGGCGCGAAGTGCCCGCTCGACGGCACGCAACTCGACGACTCCGACGACGGGCTCGACCTCGCCGTTCATCAGACCCTCGCTCACGGCGGCACCGTCTGGGCGGTGCGCCACCGCCAGGATCTCGACGCCGCCGAGGGAATCGGGGCGCTTCTCCGGTACTAGCTCGAGCTGGCGCGCACCTCGACGGGCGCTCCCCGCCCGGCTTCGAGCTGCCCCTCCTCGGCGATCGCCGGGAGCTCGAAGAAGAACGTGGAGCCCTCGGCCTCCCGCGAGGCGACCCAGATCCTTCCGCCCATCCGGCGCACGAGCTCGCGGCAGATGTAGAGGCCGAGGCCAGTTCCGCCCACGCCTCGAGTCAGGTTGGGATCGAGGCGGAAGAACTTCTCGAAGATCCGCTCCTGCTCTCGCAGCGGGATGCCGAGGCCCTCGTCGCGGACGACAAAGAGGACGCGGCCCTCCTGGCGCTCGAGCGAGATGTGCACCCGACCGCCTGCGGGCGAGTACTTCACGGCGTTCTCGACGAGGTTCGCGAGCACCTGGCGGAGCATGTCGGGGTCGGCCGCGACGGGCGGCAGGTCCTCGCCCGAAGCGAGATCGACGACGACGCCGTCGGGAACGTGCGCCCGGGCCGCCTCGACGACCTCGAGCGCGAGCGGCCCGGGCTCGCAGCTCTCGACCGAGAACGCGAAGGTGCCTCCGTCGAGCCGGCTCGCGGCGAGCACCTGGTCGACGATCCGCGCCAGGCGGTCCGACTCGCCCGCGATCACGGCCAGGAGGCGCCTGCGCCGGTCGTCGTCGAGCTCGACGTCGCGGCGGCGGAGGGTCATGGCCGCCCCGTAGACCGCGGCGAGCGGCGTCCGGAGCTCGTGCGACACGGTCGCGACGAACTCGCTCTTCAGCTTCTCGATGCCGCGCTCTTCGGTCAGGTCGCGCAACGCGTAGACCGTTCCGTCCGGGAACCGGACGGCGGAGATGGAGATCCAGAGCTCTCGCTCGCCGACGTCGAGCGGCAGCGTCTCGGCATGCTTCGCCGCGTAGGCGGGCGCGCTCGCGACGGGGACGAGTGGCTCGATGGCCGCCCAACCCGGGAGGACCTCCTCTGGGCGCCGGCCGAGCACCTGTGCAGCCCCGAGGCCGGTGATGGCGGCGACCGCCGGGTTCCAGAGGCGCACGACGCCGGCGCCGTCGACGAAGACGACCCCGTCCCCGACGTGAGCGAGAACGCGTGCTGCGCGCTCCCGCTCGTCGCGCACCTCCTCCTGGAGGCGTGTCCGCTCGAGGACGTCTGCAGCCTCCTTCGCGATCAGCTCCGCGACGGCGACGGTGACCCCGTCGAACTTGCGCGGCGCGGTGACGGCGTAGAACGTCAGCGTCCCGACGGGTCTCCCCTCGTGGCGGATGGGCACGACGAGCGCGCTCCGGGCGCCGAGCGAGCGGGCGAGCTGCATCTTCAGCCGCCGCTCGTTGACGACGTCCACGACGAGCGGCTTCCCGCCGGCGAGGAGGCCCTGGTTGAACTCGTCGGAGACCTCGATCTCGAAGGCTCGCCACAGCTCCTCGGAGATGCCGCTCGCCGCCTTGGCGGAGAGGAGCCGGTGCTCGGAGTCGTAGAGGAGGAGGATGGCCGCGTCGGCCCCGATCGCGGGCGCCGCAGCCTCGAGGATGTCGCCGGCGATCTGCTCGACCGAGCCGGCCTGTGAGCTGAGCCGCGCGATCGCGCCGAGCACCTCGAGCTCCTGGATCCGCTGCGGACGCTCGGCGCCTCGCCGCAGGCTCTCGCGGCCGCGGCGCGTTGCGAGCGCGAGCCAGACGACGGTGGCGAGCGCGGCCGCGACGATCGAGACGGCGTTGAAGGCCGGCGAGTCGACGGCCGATCGGCCCGTGATCGCCATCCCGAAGATGATCAGCTGCTGAACCGCGGCGCCTACGAGAAGCAGCCCCGCGGAGAGTGGGAGGGCTGCCCCGGCGAAGCGGTGCTCCCTCCACCACACCCGGAGCAGGAGCAGGCCGAGGCCGAGCAACGCGATCCCGAGCCACAGGAAGAACCAGCCGAATTCCACGCCGTTTCCCTCCGCGAGTATAGGAAGCCCCGGGACTCCGGGCCGCGCCGTGAGTCGGCTTAGGCGGCGTCGGCTGCGCGGGGGAGCTCGGCGAGCTCGACCGAGGTCTCCTCGGGCAACTCGGACTCGGCCGCGCGCTCGAGCTTCGTCTCGAAGCGGGAGAGGCGCTTCTCCGAGTCGCCGTACTTCGTCTGCGCGTTGCCGAGGTGCTTCCCGACGAGGTCGAAATCCGCCTTGAAGCGGTCGAAGTCGCGGTTGAGGTCGGCGACATACGTCATCACCTCGCGGGCGTGCTGCTCGATCTGCAGGCCCTTGAAGCCGAGCACGAGCACGAGCAGATACGCGTGGAGCGTTGCCGGCGAGACGGGGATGACGTTGCGCTCGAGCGCGTACGCGAGCGGGCTCGCAGTCCCACCCATCCGGTTGCAGACGAGCTCGTAGTAGACGGCTTCCGCAGGGAGGTACATGAGCGCGAACTCGTAGGTGCCCTCGTCGGGGCGGATGTACTTCTGGGCGATCGCGTCGACGTGGCCCTTCACGTCGCGCGCGAAGGTCTTCGCGTGGAGCTCGCGCTCGGCGTCTCCGTCGGCCTCGACGAACCGGTGGAAGTTGTCGAGCGGAAACTTCGCGTCCACGGGGACGAGAGCCCGGTCGAGGCGGATGACCGCGTCGACCCGCTCGCCGCTCCTGAACCCGTACTGGAGCGCGTACTTGTCGGCCGGGAAGGTGTCGGCGAGAAGGTTGGCCAGGAGGAGCTCCCCGAAACCGCCGCGGGCCTTCGGAGGCCGGAGCGCCTGCTCGAGCCGGGCGAGGTCGCGGGCGCGCTCGAGCATCTGCGTGTTCGACTCGCCGAGCTTCCCCAGCTGCCGGTGGATCTCGGTCGCCGTCCGGTGCATCTCGCCCGCCGTCCGATTGGCTCCCTGGAGCCCGCCGTCCACGCGCCGCCCCAGCTCGCCGAAACGGCGGTCCATCGTCTCGACGATCCCCGCCAGCCGCCGGTCGACCTCCGTGTTCCGCTCCGCGAGCTGCGTCCCTGTCTCCGCGCGCAGGCCGGCGAGCTCGCTGCGCAGGAGGCGCGCGAGCCAGACCACCCCGCCGGCGGCGGCGAGCAGGAGGACGAGCACGAGTACGACGGTCCCTGCCATGGACCCATAAACGCTAGAGATGCGGCCGGACGGAACGGTTCCCGAGGCCGCCGGGAACCGTCCCGTTAAAGCGCCAAATCCGGCGAGCCCGAAGGCCTACCGGATCTGGCACGCACAAGCCTAGCGACGTGGCTCCGGGCCCGTCACCCTGTGTGGCGCGAGTCTCCGCAAGGAGCACCTTTTTTCGGTAGAACCCGCTCGTGCGCCGTCCCGTCACCGTCGCCTGCGCCCAAGTCGAGCCGGTCGTGCTCGACCGGGAGGCGTCGCTCGAGCGCCTCGCCGAGCGCACGGCCGAGGCAGCGAGCGCCGGCGCCGAGCTCGTCGTCTTTCCCGAGGCCTACCTGCCCGCCTACCCGTCCTCGGTCTGGGCCAGGTTCCTCGCCGGCTGCGGCGACCCGCGCGCGAAGGCGGCGTTCGCGCGCCTGGCGACGGAGTCCGTCGAGGTGCCCGGCCCCGCCGCCGACCGGCTCGGCGAGGTCGCACGCGAGCACGGGGTCTGGCTCGTCACGGGGGTCACCGAGGTCGACCCCGTCCGGCCCGGGACGCTCTACAACACGCTCCTCTACCATGACCCCGACGGCCGGCTCGCGCTCCACCACAGGAAGCTCGTCCCCACGAACCACGAGCGGCTCATCTGGGGGCAGGGCGACGGGCGCGGCCTGCGGGCGATCGAGACCGGCTTCGGCCGTCTCGGCGGGCTCATCTGCTGGGAGAACTACATGCCGCTCGCACGCTTTTCCCTCTACGAGTCCGGCCTCGAGATCTACATCGCCGCGACGGCCGACGACTCCGACGAGTGGCAGGCGACGCTCGTCCATCTCGCGCGCGAGTCGCGGGCGTTCGTGATCGCGCCCTGCCACTTCCAGCGTGCTGCCGCCTATCCCGAGGACTTCCCGCTGCGCGAGGCCTTCGACGGGGTCGAGGTCGTCGGCCGGGGCGGGAGCGCGATCCTCGGCCCCGACGGGGCCTACCTCGCCGGGCCGCTCTACGACGAGGAGGGCATCCTCTACGCCGAGCTCGACCCGGCACGGCTGCACGAGGAGCGCCAGCGCTTCGACCCGGCGGGCCACTACCACCGCCCCGACGTCTTCAAGCTCGAGGTCAACGCTCCCCCGGAGTGAGCGTCGCTCGCACATGAGCGCCGGCCGCCCCGCCCTCGCACCGCGCAGCGACTTCCCTGTGCTCGAGGAGGTCGTCTACCTGAACACGGGCTCGATCGGGCTCGAGCCGCTGCCGGTGCAGCGGGCCGCCGAGGAGCTCGGAGGGCAGATCGCGGGCCGCGGGACGGTCGGCTTCGACGACGAGATCGAGAAGCGGGTCGGCGACATCCCTCGCGCGGCGGCGGCGCGGCTTCTCGGCGCCGGTCCGGACGACGTGGCCGTCGTCACGCACGCGACCGAGGCGCTCTGCCAGGTCGCCTGGTGGCTCAAGCCTGGCGCAGGAGAGAACGTCGTGTCCGCCGACCTCGAGTTCCCCAGCGTCACGTATCCGTGGCTCCGTCTAGCGCGCGACACCGGTGTCGAGGTGCGACTGGCGCCCGCCCTCGACGACCCGGCCTCGTTCTCCCTCGACACGATCGCGGGGGCCGTCGACGAACGGACTGCCGTGATCTGCGTGAGCCACGTCCAGTACGCCACCGGCCACCGGCTCGACCCCGCCGCGCTCGTTGAGCTCGCGCGCTCGGTCGACGCCACCCTCGTCTTCGACGCCACGCAGTCCGCGGGCGTCGTGCCGCTCGACGCGCCCGCGCTCGGCGTCGACGTGCTCGTCAGCTCCGGCTACAAGTGGCTCTGCTCGGCCCCCGGCGCAGGCATCTGCTACCTCCGCCCGGAGATCTGGGAGCGGCTCGACCCGCCCTTCGTCGGCTGGAAGTCGACCGAGGACGCCATCGCCTTCGACGCGACGACGATCCCGCTCGCCCGCTCGGCGCGGCGCCTCGAGTACTCGACGCCCGCCTACGCGGCGGGCGCGGCGCTGACGGCCGCCGTGGAGTACCTTCTCGACCTGGGGATCGAGAACGTGCTCGCACACGACCTCGCCCTCGCCGGCGAGCTACGCCAGGGGCTCGAGCGACTCGGTGCCGAGGTGCTGACGCCGGCCCACGACGACCGCCGAGCCGGCATCGTCATCGCCCGCTTTCCGGGGTGGGAGGGGCCGGACTTGGCCGCCCGGCTGGCGGAGGCCGGCGTGATCGTCTCTCCCCGCCTCGGCTCCGTGCGCTTCTCGCTGCACGTCTTCAACGACTCCTCCGACGTCGAGCGGGCGCTCGCCGCTCTGGAGGAGATTCTCTGAGCTTCCCTCGCCTTCGGCTCGCTCTCGTCGGCTCCGCAGGCGCCAGCCTCGGCGCTCGGCGCGCTGCTCTTCCCGAGGTCTAGGCTTTCGCCGTGGAGTGGGCGGCCTACTTCGACGAGCGCACGGAGACCATGCCGCCCGCCTGGACGCGCCGGCTCGAGGAGGAGCTCCTCGCCGAGCAGGTGGCGCGCTGCTACGAGCGTGCACCCTTCTACCGGCGCAAGCTCGGCGAGGCGGGCGTCCGTCCGGAGCACGTGCTCAACGTGGAGGACCTGCGCCGGATCCCGTTCACGACGAAGCAGGAGCTGCGCGCCTCGCAAGAGGCCGAGCCGCCGCTGGGCGACTTCGCGTGCGTGGACCCCGTCGAGGTCGTCCGCGTCCACCTCACCTCGGGGACGACCGGGAAGCCGCTCGTGCTCGGCTACACGGCGGAGGACCTGCGCACGTCCTCGCGCATCGGCGCCCGCGCCTTTTGGGCGGCCGGCGCGCGGCCCGACGACACGCTGCTTCACTGCCTGAGCTACAGCTTCTACACGGGCGGCCTCGCCGACCACGGCGCCCTCGAGGAGACGGGCGCGACGATGGTGCCCGTGGGCCTCGGCCAGAGCAGGCGGGTGCTCGAGCTCTGGGACGACCTGCGGCCGACGGCGATCTTCTCGACGCTCACGTACCCGCTCTACCTCGCCGAGACGGCGCAGGAGGAGGGAATCGACCCGCGCACCCTCGGTCTGCGGAAGCTGATCGTAGCGGGCGAGCCCGGCGGGCAGCTCGCCGCGACGCGCCGGCGCCTGGAGGAGCTCTGGGGCGCGACGCTCTCGGACACGTACGGGCTCTCGGACGTCTGGGGAACGCTGGCCGCCGAATGCGACGAGCGCGACGGCCTCCACTTCTCGGGCCCGGACGGGGTGCTGGTCGAGCTTGTAGACCCTGAAACGGGCGATCCCGTCGAGATCGAGCCGGGCGCGGGCGGCGAGCTCGTCTTCACGCACCTCGCGCGCGAGGCGACGCCCGTCCTTCGCTTCCGCTCGCGCGATCTCGCCGAGATTCTCGGCGTCGAGTGCCCCTGCGGGCGCACCGGTTTCCGCTTCCGCGTCGCCGGGCGGAGCGACGACATGTTCCGCGTCCGCGGTGTCAACGTCTTCCCGAGCTCGCTCGAGGAGCTCCTGCGCGAGCGGGGTCTCGACCGCTTCGCGATAGTGCTCGACCGCTTCCCCGTCGAGCCGCCGGTCGAGATCCTCATCGAAGGCGTCGACGGGAGGGAGGAGGAGCTGACGGAGGTCGTCAAGGCGCGTCTCGGCTTCACGTGCGTCGTCAAGTCGGCGACGCTCCCACGCACGGAGGCGAAGGCGAAGCGGCTCTACCGAGTCTACGACGGCGAGGAGCGGCCCACTTGAGCCTGCGCGTCGAGCGGGAGGGTGCGGCCGTCTGGATCCGCTGGTCGCGCCCGGAGCGGCTGAACGCGTGGGATCGCGAGGCGCTGGCCGCGCTTGGCGCGGCGCTCGCAGAGGCGGCCGCGGGCGACGCGCGCGCGCTCGTCCTCCACGGCGAAGGCGGGGCCTTCTCGTCCGGCGACGATCTGCGAGAGACGGCCACGCTGACGCCCGAGGAGTGGGCCGGGACGCTGGCCGGGTTCAACCGACTGACGCGGGAGGTGGTGGCTGCACCCCAGCCCGTGATCGCAGCCGTCGAGGGCGTCTGCGTCGGCGGCGCCTGCGAGCTCGTGGCCGCCTGCGACATCCGCGTGGCGAGCGCGCGGTCGCGCTTCGGCTGCCCGGAGGTGGCGATCGGGCTCTCGATCTCGAACGGGTTCAGCCTGCTGGCGCCGCGCGCGGCCAGGCGGCTCGTCCTCACCGGGGAGCTCGTGGAGGCCGAGGAGGCGCTCCGGCTCGGGCTCGTCGACCTCCTCGTGGAGGACGTGGAGGCCGAGGCGCGGCGGCTCGCAGAGCGGATCGCCGGGCTGGCGCCGCTTGCCGTGGCCGGCTCGAAGCGGCTCCTCGACATGGAGGAGCGCGAGGCGCTCGAGCGTGCTCTCGACCGCGAGGCTGCTCTCTGTGAGCAGCTCTTCGAGACCGCCGATGCCCGCGAGGGCCTGGCCGCGTTCCTCGAGAAGCGCGAGCCGCGGTTCCGGGGCTCATGACGTGCGAGCCGGGCCCGTCCTCGCCTGCACCCTGGCGCTCGTCATCGCTTCCTGTACAGGCTCGGAGGACGGCGGGATGACGCAGGCAGCGGAACGGACGACTAGCGCTTCGAAGTCGCCGCCGCGCCTCCGGCTGCCGCCCGACACGCCGTATGTCGAGGAGGGCTGGCGCGTCAAAGTGCTCTGGCTCGTCACCGAGAGGCAGAAGGACCCGGTTACCCTCGAGGCAACTCCCGTCGCCGAGGGCGAGCCTGCTCTGGTCGAGCTCGTCGGCCGCTAGCCTTCGGAGAGAGCGACCGAGCCGTCCTCGCGGAGCGTCCAGTGGGGGTTGTGGGCGACCTCCCACGGGTGGCCGTCCGGGTCGACGAAGACGCCCGAGTAGCCGCCCCAGAAGGTCCGCGCGCCGGGGCGCGCGATCGTCGCGCCCGCGCGCTCCGCCTCGGCGAGCACGGCGTCGACCTCCGCCGGCGAGCGGACGTTGTGGGCGAGCGTCACCCCGCCCCACCCGCCCCCGTCCTCCATGCCCGAGTCTTCGGCGAGCTGTTCGCGCCCCCAGAGAGCGACGACCATTCCGCCCGCCTGGAAGAAGGCGACGTCGTCACCGGGAGCCGCGCCGGTCTTCCACCCGAGGGCCTCGTAGAAGGCCCGAGCTCGCTCGAGGTCGGAGACCCCGAGCGTGACGAGACTGACGCGCGCCTCCATCCGCAGCGACCCTATCAAGACGAACAGACGTTCGCTATGCTGGCCGGTGGCCGTTCTACTCTCAGCGTCCCTCCATGCGCGCGTTCTTCGGTCCCGGCGGGCGCCTCGCCGCCTCGCTTCCCGGCTTCGAGCCCCGGGCCGAGCAGGCCGCGCTGGCGCAGGAGGTCGCGGACGCGCTCGAGCGCGGAGAGCACCTCCTGGCCGAGGCGGGGACGGGCATCGGGAAGAGCCTCGCGTATCTCGTCCCCTCACTTGCGTCGGGGAAGCGGGTCGTGGTCGCGACCGCGACGAAGGCGCTCCAGGAGCAACTTCTGACGAAGGACGTGCCGGCGGCCGCGGCGGCGCTCGGTCGGGACGTGGACGTCGCCGTCCTCAAGGGCCGCCAGAACTACCTCTGCCGCAAGAGCCTCCACACGCTCGCGCTGCCGCTCTTCCGCACGGCCGAGGACGCGACGGAGTACGAGCGGCTCCAGGACTGGATCGAGACGACCGAGACCGGCGACCGCGCCGAGCTCGCCTTCGAGCCCCGCCCGACCCTCTGGAGCGAGCTCGCCGTCGGCCCCGACCGCTGCGCGGGCCGCCGCTGCCCCTTCCTCGGCTCCTGCTTCTCGGAGCAGGCCCGCGACCGGGCGCGGGAGGCAGAGGTTGTCGTCGCAAACCACGCGCTCTACTTCGCCGATCTCGCGCTGCGCGCGAAGACCGGCGCCGGCGCCGGCATCCTCCCCGACCACGACGCCGTCGTCTTCGACGAAGCGCACCGGCTGGAGGAGGGCGCCGCCGCTTGGTTCGGCGGCCGGGTGTCGCTCGGGGGCCTGCGCCAGCTCCTCCGCGACGTGGAGCGCGCGTGCCGCGAGACGCGGACGACCGTCCCCGCCCGCGTCCTCGCCGAGATCGACCGCCGCGGCGAGGAGCTCGTCACCGGGCTCGATCCCGGTCGGGGCCGGCGCCGTCTGACCGAGGCCGACGCCGAGGCGGCCTCCGCACCGGCCGCGGCGCTCGCCGGCGCGCTCGACCAGCTCGCGGAGACGCTCAGAGGCGGAAGCGATGACCTCGACCAGCTCGCCCGCCGCGCGCTCGGGGCGGTCGACGACCTCGGCGCGTGCCTCGCCGTCGGCGGAGAGGGCACCGTCTCCTGGGCCGAGCAGGGCGCGCTCGCGTGGGCGCCGATCGACGTCGCCGAAACGCTCCGCGAGCTTCTCTGGGAGCGGGAGGTCGTCTCCGTGCTCGTCTCGGCGACGCTGGAGCCGCGCTTCCTGCGAGGGCGGCTCGGGCTCGACGAGGCGCGCCAGGTTTCTTTGCCCTCGCCGTACGACTACCGCGAGCAGGCGCTCCTCTACGTGCCACGTGCCTTTCCGGAGCCTCGCTCGCCCGGCTACGACGCGCGCCTCGCGGAGGAGGTGCTCGCACTCTGCCGTGTCTCAGAGGGGCGTGCCCTCGTGCTCACGACCTCCTACCGCGCGCTCGACGAGCTCGCGGAGAGGGTGTCGCCGCGGATTCCATACTCCGTGCTGATCCAGGGCGACGCGCCCCGCGAGCGCCTGCTCAAGGTCTTCCGTGAGCAGGTCGATTCCATCCTCGTGGCCACGCAGACGTTCTGGCAGGGCGTCGACGTCCAGGGCGAGTCGCTCTCGCTCCTCGTCATCGACAAGCTGCCGTTCGCGGCGCCCGGCGACCCACTCGTCGAGGCCCGCTGCGAGCGCATCGCGCGCGAGGGCGGAGACTGGTTCGCGGAGTACGCGCTCCCGTCGGCCGTCCTCCAGCTCAGGCAGGGCTTCGGGCGGCTGATCCGTGGCCACGCCGACCGCGGCGTCGTGGCGATCCTCGACCCGCGCCTGCGCACGCGCGGCTACGGGCGACACTTCCTCGAGGCGCTTCCGCCGGCGCCGCTCGTGGGGGATCTCGAAGCGGTGGCGGAGTTCCTGGACACCAGGGAGCGGGCGACCGCCTGATACCTTCTTTCGAGTGGCCAAGAAGGATCGCGTCCCCACACCGCCCAAGCGCCCGGTGCAGGCTCCGAAGGCCTACCACGCGGAGCGGAGCGCGCGCCGCACCCAGGTGATCTTCCTCATCGTCGCGGCGGTGATCGTCGTCGTGGCCGCCGCCGTCGGGATCGGGTTCGTGATGAGCGGGGGAGGCGGCGACGACGCGGGCGCCGTCGGCTCCGGGGATTGCCAGCTCCAGACGTTCGACGCTCTCGAGGCGAAGCACGTCGAGGAGCTGCCCGCGGGCTACGAGTACAACTCGATCCCGGCGACGAGCGGGCAGCACAACCCGACGCCGGCGATCTTCAACCTCTACGACCAGCCGGTCCCGCAGATCAACTACGTGCACAACCTCGAGCACGGGGGCGTCGTCGTCCAGTACGGGAGCGAGGTGCCGGACACGGCCGTGGCGCAGATCGGCGACTGGTATCAGGAGGACACGCGCGGCCTCATCGTCGCGCCGCTCGCGGCCGATCTGGAGAAGGAGGACCCGACGCTCTCCGACAAGATCGTGCTCACGTCCTGGACCCACATGATGCGCTGCACAGCGTTCGACCAAGGCGCGTTCGACAAGTTCAGCGACGATTACCGCGGCCCGCAGGGCGACGCGCCCGAGAAGTTCGAGCTCGACCAGTTAGCGCAGGGCGGCAGCTAGCCCGATCCCGTGCCGGGGTGGCGGAACGGTAGACGCGGGGGGCTTAAAACCCTCTGCCCGCAAGGGCGTGTGAGTTCGAATCTCACCCCCGGCACTCGAGCAGCGGTTCCGGGCGATCCGTGAACCCGTCCAATCGTCCAGGAATCGCCTCAAAAGGCTTGGAATCTGGAGGTGCAGGGCTCATGATGAGC
>JAIBJN010000050.1 GCA_020029595.1 Actinomycetota bacterium
AGCTTCTTGTACGGGAGGTTGTGCTGCTTGAGCGCGTTCTCGAGCGCTTCCCGGCCGCGCTGCTCGGCGACCTCGCGCGTCTCGCGGCTGAACCACTGCCGGATCTTGTTGCGCGCCCGCGAGGAGACGGCCAGCGAGAGCCAGTCGCGCGACGGGCCGCGACCGGCCTGCTTCGAGGTCAGGATCTCCACGAAGTCCCCGCTCCGCAAGCGGTAGTGGAGCGGGACGATGCGCCCGTTCACCTTCGCGCCCACCGTGCGGTGGCCGACGTCGGTGTGGACGGAGTACGCGAAGTCGATCGGCGTCGCCCCGGCCGGGAGGCTCTTCACCTCGCCCTTGGGCGTGAAGACGTAGACCTCGTCGGAGGCAAGCTCGGGGAACGCCCGCATCAGCTCGCGCGAGTCCGTCTCCTCCTGCTGCCAGTCGGCGAGCTGCTTCATCCAGGCGACCTCGGCCTCGGCCGCCTTCTTCCCCTTGGCGCCCTTGTAGAGCCAGTGCGCGGCGATGCCGTACTCGGCCGTGTCGTCCATGTCATTCGTGCGCACCTGGATCTCGAGCGGCTTCCCCTCCGGTCCGATCACCGTGGTGTGCAGCGAGCGATACATGTTGAACTTGGGCATCGCCACGTAGTCCTTGAAACGGCCGGGCATCGGCTTCCAGAGGGAGTGGATGACGCCGAGCGCCCCGTAGCAGTCGCGCTCGCCCTCCTTGCCTTCACGGTCGACGAGGACGCGCATCGCGGTCAGGTCGTAGATCTCGTTGAACTCCTTCCCGCGCTTCACCATCTTCTCGTAGATGGAGTAGAAGTGCTTCGCGCGCGAGGAGATCTCCGCCGGGATCCCCACCTTGCGCAGCTCGCGGTCGAGCACCTTGCCCGCCTCCTCGACGTACTTCTCCCGGTCGGCGCGGCGCTCGTTCACCATCGCCTGGATCTCCGCGTACTTGCGCGGGTGGAGCGTCTGGAAGGCGAGGTCCTCGAGCTCCCACTTGATGGTGTGGATGCCGAGCCGATGGGCGAGCGGTGCGTAGACCTCGAGCGTCTCCCGCGCCTTCTGGAGCTGCTTCTGCTTCCCGAGGTACTCGATCGTCCGCATGTTGTGCAGACGGTCCGCGAGCTTGATGAGGATCACGCGCCGGTCCTGCGCCATCGCCACGATCATCTTCCGGTAGTTCTCGGCCTGAGCCTGCTCGCGGCTCTGGAAGCGGATCCGAGTCAGCTTCGTGACGCCCTCGACGAGCCGGGCGACCTCGTCCCCGAACTCCTCGCGTACCTGCTCGATGGTCGCGTCCGTGTCCTCGACGACGTCGTGGACAAGCGAGGCGGCGATCGTCGCGTCGTCGCGGCGGAGCTCGGCGAGGATCTGCGCGACGCCGAGCGGATGGAGGATGAAGTCCTCACCGCTGCGCCGTTGCTGGGTCTCGTGGGCCTCCGAGGCGAAGCGGTACGCGCGCTCGAGGAGATCCCGATCGACGCCGGGGTTGTACGCCGCCACCTCGGCCACGAGCTGGTCGAAGAGCTCGCGGTGCCGTTCGGCGGATGCGGTGAGCACCTGACCCGCCATTGGGCTCATCTTAGCTTCCGGGGTGCCGCTCCCCGGCCCCATTCGGGCAGTGTCAGGAGGGTTTGGCGGAACGTCGCTCGTCGCCGGGGTGCGATGGTCGTTCCGAGGCAAGGACGCAGGGAGCGCTCGTAGCAGGAAGCTACGGGCGCGACCGAGGACGCCGCCTCGGGGCGAGCAGCGCGGCCCGGCGACACAGCCTGCGTTTCGTCAAGCCCTCCTAGGCGGCCTTCCACTCGGCGAGGAGCATTCGCCGCAGCTCTTCGTAGCGGGCCGGCGTCTCGAAGATCTCACGCACGACGAGCTGAGGCGCCACCGTCCCGTTCCAGCGGTTCGCGGCGAGCCGGAAGGCGACGTCGTACCGGCCCGGGCGCCGGTAGGCGTCGAGCGCGGGCCCCCGTCCGAACGCGATCGCGCCGGAGCGCGCCCCGGCAGCCGTGACCGCGAGGCGGAGGTGCTTCCCGTCGCCGACCGCACTCAGGTCGGAGAGCTCGCACCCGACCGCGAGGAGGGTCACGTTCGGGTTCCCGAGGCCGAACGGCGCGAGGCGCTCGAGCTCCTCGCAGAGGCCGAGGGTCAGCTCGCTGCCGCGCACGACGGCGTCCACGTGCGTCACGGACCGCAGGTCCTCCTCGCCGAGCAGGCCCGCGGCATGCTCGGCGAACGCCTCGCTGAAGGCCGGAATGGTCTCGGGCCGAAGCGAGAGTCCGGCTGCGGCCTTGTGGCCGCCCCACCTGGTCAGGTGCTCGGAGCACTCCTCGAGGGCGGCGTGCAGGTCGAAGGACGGGATCGAGCGGCCCGATCCGGTCCACTCCTCGCCGGGCTCCCCGCCCGCCAGGAGCACCACCGGGCGACGGAAGCGCTCGACGAGGCGCGAGGCGACGATGCCGATGACGCCGCGGTGCCACTCCTCGCCCGCAATGACGTAGCCGAGGCGGCGCCTCTGGGGCTCGGGCCACTCCTCGATCTGCCGGATCGCATCGCGCAGGATTCTCTCCTCGACGGCCTGACGGTCGCGGTTCAGCTCCTCGAGCTCATTCGCGAGACGCCCGGCTTCAACCGGATCGTCCGTGAGCAGTACCTCGAGCGCGGCGCCGGGATGGCCGAGCCGGCCCGCGGCGTTGATGCGCGGCGCGAGCCGGAAGGCGATCGCCCCGGTGTCCACAGCGGCGGGGTCGACGCCGGCCGACCGCATGAGCGCGCGCAGGCCCTGCTTGTCGGTGCGGGCCAGGCGGCGCATCCCCGCCGCCACGAGCGCCCGGTTCTCGTCGACGAGCGGGACGACGTCCGCGACGGTCGCGAGCGCGACGAGGTCGAGATGGTGGTCGAGCTCCTCGGCGCCGAGCGCCTCGAGAAGCTTGTAGACGACGCCCGTGCCGCAGAGCTCGGGGAACGGATAGTCCGACGGCCGGGTGGCGACGACCGGGCAGTCGGGCAGGGTGTCGCCGGGTCGATGGTGGTCCGTGACTACGACCTCGAGCCCGGCGGCGCGTGCCTCGGCGACTTCGTCGACTGCGGTGATGCCGCAATCGACTGTCAGGACAAGCGAGTACCCCTCTCGCGAGAGACGTGCGAGCGTCTCTCGCGACAGACCGTAGCCTTCCTCGAAGCGGCTCGGGAGGTGCCACTCCACGTCGGCGCCGAGGCCCCGCAGCGCGGTGACGGCCAGGGCGGTCGCGCAGATCCCGTCGACGTCGTAGTCCCCGTGCACGCAGATCCGGCGGCCCGCCGCGATCGTCTCCCGGATGCGGGCGCAGGCAGCGCCGACGTCTCCCAGCAGGAAGGGGTCGTGGCCAGGGGGCGCGGCGGCCAGGAAGGCGCTCGCCGCTTCGGGGTCGCCGTACCCCCGCCGAGCGAGGACACTTGCCGTCGCCTCGTTGAGGCCGAGCGCCTGGGCGAGCTCCCGTACCTCCCCGCGGGGGCACGGACGCATCGTCCAGGTGCCCTCGTGCATCACGTTCCACCGTAGGGCGCGCATCGGACGGACCGCTCGAGGGGCGGCTGCGCAGGGCCGCGGCTATTCTCAGACCGGGGTGAGCGAGTCGAACTACACGTCGGGGGACGACTTCGTCGTCGAGTTCCTCGGGTACCGCTTCAGCTTCAACGACCTCGACTTCGAGCAGCGCGTGAACGCAGCGGCCGTGCGCCTCGGGCTCGTCGAGCCGGGCGAGCTCGAGGAGGGCGAGACGGCCGACCTCGTCGAGCTCACCGCCCACGGCCGCATCGACGACCCGCGGAGCGGCCTCGGCGAGTACCTCGTCCGCCACTGGGAACGGCTCGCGCTCGTGAACGACGAGTCGCTCGTCTACTGGCTCCGGAAGCTGATCTTCCGCGGCGCCTGGCTCGACCAGCGCGTGAAGGAGAACCTCCTCGAGGTCGACTGGGACGGCCGGACGGCCGAGTTCGGCTACCGCGATCCGGACGGCGGCCGGGCGCTTCTCGAGCTCGCCCCTGTGCCCTCCTGGCACGAGCTCCAGTTCCGCCGCTAGAAGAGCGCCTCGCCGGCCGCCGCCGCTGCCCCCACGTGGTCGCGGCCGAGCTTTGTGACGATGCGGCCGCGCGGCGTGCGCTGGATGAGGCCGAGCTGGAGCAGAAAGGGCTCGTAGACGTCCTCGATCGTGTCGGGCTCCTCCCCCAGGGCGACGGCCAGCGTCGAGAGCCCGACGGGGCCGCCGTCGAACTTCCTCACGATCGCGCCGAGGAGCTCGCGATCGACGCGCTCGAGCCCGCCGCCGTCCACCTCGAGCAGAGCGAGGGCCTCGCGCGCGACCTCGATCGTCACGGCGCCGTCGTATCGGACCTCGGCGACGTCCCGCACGCGCCGGAGGATCCGGTTCGCGACGCGCGGCGTACCGCGCGCTCGGCGGGCGATCTCGTCCGCGGCCTCGCCGGCGATGGCGACGCCGAGGATTCGGGCGGAGCGCCGGACGATGAGCCCGAGCTCGTCCGGCGCGTAGTGCTCGAGCCGATACGTCATCCCGAAGCGGTCGCGAAGCGGCGTCGTCAGGAGTCCCGTACGCGTCGTCGCGCCGACGAGGGTGAAGGGCGGCAGGTCGAGCGTCAGCGTCCTCGCGGCCGGCCCCTGCCCCACGATGATGTCGAGGCGGAAGTCCTCGAGCGCCGGGTACAGGATCTCCTCGACAGCGCGGTTCAGCCGATGGATCTCGTCGACGAAGAGCACGTCGCGCTCCTCGAGCGACGTGAGGATGGCGGCCATGTCTCCCTTGCGCTCGAGCGCCGGACCGGCGATGGAACGCAGCCCGACCCCGAGCTCCTCGCGGACGATGTAGGCGAGGCTCGTCTTCCCGAGTCCAGGCGGACCCGCGAGGAGGACGTGGTCGAGGGCCTCCCCCCGGCCCTTCGCTGCCTTGAGCGCGATCGCCAGCTGCTGCTTCACCCGTTCCTGCCCGACGAACTCCTCGAGCGAGCGCGGGCGCAACGAGCCGTCGAGCTCCTCCTCGTCGGGAGCGAGCACCGTGGTCGTGACCCTCTCCGTCATGCCGCGCGCAGCGCCTGGCGGACGCGTTCCGCCGGCGGCAGGTCGGGGTCGGTCTCGGCGAGCCGCTGCTCGGCCTCGGCGACCGAGTAGCCGAGCTCGACGAGCGCGTCGCGCGCGACGACGTGGCCGTCGCCGGACCCGAGGTGCGGTGCTCCCTCGACGGCGGCCAGCGGGGCGATCCGCTCCTTGAGCTCGAGGACGACGCGCTCGGCCGTCTTCTTGCCGATGCCCGGGATCGTCTGGAAGAGCGCCGAGTCCTCGCGCACGATGGCACGCCGAAGCTCCGCCGGCGAGTAGCCGGACACGATCGCGAGCGCGACCTTCGGGCCCACGCCCGAGACCGCGAGGAGTTGCTCGAAGAGCTCGCGCTCCGCTGCGTCGGCGAAGCCGTAGAGCTGGAGGGCGTCCTCGCGGACGTGCAGGTGCGTCTCCAGGACGGCTTCTTCCGCACCGTCCGCCTTCCGGAGGGCGGCCGGAGTCGCGTGGAGGCGGTAGCCGACGCCCCCCACGTCGAGAACGAGGCCGTCGGCATCCCGGGCCACGGGCTTTCCGCGCAGGCGCGCGATCATCGGCGTCCTCCTGCAACGGCCAGGAGCGGCGGCGCGAGCGCGTGGCAGATCGCCACCGCCAGCGCGTCCGCGGCGTGGTGCGGGCGGGGAACCTCATCGAGCCCGAGAACCGTGCGTACCATCCGCTGCACCTGCGCCTTCTCGGCGCGCCCGTACCCGCACACCGCCTGCTTCACGGTCGCCGGCGCGTACTCGGCGCACGCGACCTGCGCGGCGGCGCAGGCGACGAGCACGGCGCCGCGCGCCTGCCCGACGGAGAGCGCGGTGCGGGCGTCGGCGCCGACGTAGGACTCCTCGAGCGCGACCGCCGTTGGCTCGTGCCGGCCGATGAGCTCCGCCACCTCGTCGTGGATCCGCTTCAGGCGCAGCTCCGGCGCTTCGGACGGCGAGGTCTCCCACCAGCCGTACTCGACCGCCCTGAGGCGGCCGCCGCTTCCGTGGACGATGCCGAAGCCGCACGCTGCCGTTCCCGGGTCGATACCGAGGACCTTCACGGGTCGAGGTTAGGCGCCGGCTCGGACGTTCCTGCCCGCCCGCCTACGAGAGCAGGTTCGCCTTGACGCCTGCGTTGGCCGCGCACCACTCGCGAAGGTGGCCGAAGACCTTCGCGCGTACCTGCGTGTCGGTCAGCGGCTCGTCGGTCGACCGCAGGACGCGCACCTCGAACGTGTCGGGCCCCGTGGGCTCGCTCGGACACCCGTGGCCCTGGAGATAGCCGCGCAGGGAGTCCATGAAGGACGGGTCGCTGATCTCGATCTGCATCGCCCGCCGTGGAAGTATTCAGCCGGCCCCGGACGGCGTCGAGGCAGCTCCCGTCAGGCTGCCACAGCTTCGAGGATGCCTTCCGGGATGTCGAAGTTCGCATACACCGCCTGCACGTCGTCGTTCTCGTCGAGGGCATCCATCAGGCGTAGGAGCTTCTTCGCCGTCCCCTCGTCCTCGACGGCGACGCTCGTCTTCGGAAGCATCGTCAGCTCGGCCGACTCGTACGCGATCCCGGTCGCGTCGAGCGCCGTTCTCACCGCCGCGAGGTCGTCGGGCGCCGACGTCACCTGCAAGCTCGAGCCGTCGAGCTCCACGTCCTCGGCGCCGGCGTCGGCCGCGACGAGCACGAGCTCGTCTTCGTCGACCGACTCTGCGGAGACGATGACGACCCCCTTTCGCTCGAAGAGCCAGGCGACGGTGCCGCTCGTCCCGAGGTTTCCGTCGTTCCTCGCGAAGATGTGGCGCACCTCGGCCGCCGTGCGGTTCCGGTTATCCGTCAGCACCTCGACGAAGACCGCCACCCCGCCCGGCCCGTACCCCTCGTACGTCACCGTCTCGTACGTCTCCCCGTCGGAGGTCGCTCCGGCGCCGCGGGCGATCGCGCGCTCGATGGTGTCCTTCGGCATCGAGTTGTCGCGCGCCTTCTGGATGGCCGTGGCGAGCGTCGCGTTGGCGTCCGGGTCGGGGCCGCCCTCCCGGGCGGCGACGATGATGGCCCGTGAGAGCTTGGAGAAGAGCTTGCCGCGCTTCGCATCGGCGGCGCCCTTCTTGTGCTTGATGCTCGACCACTTGCTATGCCCGGACATGCACAGCCTCCCGAACTATCTCCAGGAACTTCTCGTGCACGCGGGTGTCGTCCGTCAGCTCGGGATGGAACGAGGCAGCGAGCACGCGCCCCTGACGGACGAGCACGGGCTCGTCGTCCAGGCGCCCGAGCACCTCGACGTCCGTCCCGACGTCCTCGACGCGCGGCGCGCGGATGAAGACGCCTCGGATCGGCTCCTCCCCCGCGAGGTCGACGTTCGCCTCGAAGCTCGCGACCTGCCGGCCGTAGGCGTTGCGCGCGACCTCCACGTCGAGGAAGCCGAGATGGCGGCGGTCGAAGAGGATCATCCCGGCGCAGGTGCCCAAGAGAGGGCCCTCGAAGCGGGCGAGCGGCTCCTCGAGCCCGGAGACGTGCACGAGACGCCCGATGGCCGTCGACTCTCCACCGGGAACGACCAGGCCGTCGAGCCCCTCGAGCTGCTCCGGCTTGCGCACCTCGACCACGTCCGCGCGGAGCCGGCGCAGCATCGCGACGTGCTCGCGAAAGTTGCCCTGAACTGCCAGGACCCCGATGCGGAGCGCGTCCCTCATCTCCCGAGAAACTGTACCCCGGGGGCCTTCGGCCCCTCGACCCCCGCCTGCCAGCGTACACGCGAAACCGTCACGCGTGTGTGTCCGGACCGCGCCGATGTGCGCGCTACCAGCCGCGGGTCTCGAGCAGCTCTTCGGGAGCGAGCGCCGCGGCGTCGAGCCCACGCATCGGCTCCCCGAGCCCCGTGGAGACGCGCGCGAGGATCTCCGCGTCGGAGTAATGCGTCGTCGCCTCGACGATCGCCTTCGCCCGCGCCAGAGGGTCCGACGACTTGAAGATCCCCGACCCCACGAAGACGCCGTCGGCACCCAGCTGCATGCAGAGGGCGGCGTCCGCCGGCGTCGCGATCCCGCCCGCCGTAAAGGTCACCACCGGGAGCCGGCCGTTCTCCGCCACCCAGCGAACGAGCTCGAGCGGCGCCTGCAGCTCTTTCGCCTCGGTGTAGAGCTCCTCCTCGGCGAGCGTCTGGAGGCGGCGGATGTGCCCGTAGACGGCGCGCATGTGTCGCACGGCATTGACGATGTCGCCGGTGCCGGCCTCGCCCTTCGTGCGGATCATGGCCGCGCCCTCGCTCAGGCGCCGCAGCGCCTCGCCGAGGTTCCGGCACCCGCACACGAAGGGAACGCGGAAGCCCCACTTGTCGATGTGGTGGCGCTCGTCGGCCGGAGTCAGCACCTCGCTCTCGTCGATGTAGTCGACCTCGAGCGCCTCCAGGATCTGCGCCTCGACGAAGTGGCCGATTCGCGCCTTGGCCATGACCGGAATGGTCACGGCCTCCTGGATCTCGAGGATCTTCGTCGGGTCGGCCATACGTGCGACGCCACCCTCCGCTCGAATGTCCGCCGGGACGCGCTCGAGCGCCATCACCGCGACGGCACCCGCCTCCTCGGCGATCCGCGACTGCTCGGCCGTCGTGACGTCCATGATCACGCCGCCCTTGAGCATCTCGGCGAGACCGCTCTTGACCCGCATGGTGCCGAGCTCGGCCATCCCTCAGAGTGTATCTACGGGACGAGCAGCTCAAGGGCCGCGTCGGGCTCCTTGAACGGAGGGATGATGTAGATCCCCGCCGCACGCGAGCGCGCCTCGGAGACGAGCTCACCCGCGAGCTCGAAGCCGAGCCGGCGGGCGTCGGGCCCCGCAGCCGCGAGCCGCTCTTGGAGGGCCTCCGGGATCGTGATCCCGGGCACCTCGTTGTGGAGGCGGTAGGCGAGCTGGTAGCTGGTAAGGGGCCAGATACCGACGAGGAGCGGGATGGGCGCCCCGCCCAGCCGCTCGACGAAGCGGTCGAGGTAGCCGATGTCGAAGAGCGCCTGCGTCATGGCGAAGCGCGCGCCCGCGTCGATCTTTTCTCGGAAGCGCTCGACCTCCCGCTCGACGTCCTCCGCCGAGGGGTTCACCGCGACGCCAACGTAGAACGACGTCGGCGCGTCGATCGCCTTCCCGGAGAAGTCCTCCCCGTGGTTCAGGCGGACGAGGAGGGAGGCGAGGCCGACCGCGTCCACGTCGTAGACGCCGCTCGAGCCCGGATAGTCGCCGACGTGCGGCGGGTCGCCCGTGACCGCGAGGACGTTGCGGACGCCCTCCGCGTGGGCCCCGAGGAGTTGCGACTGGAGCCCCATCGCGGACGCGTCGCGAGGCGTGACGTGCGGGATGGTCTCGATCCCGATCGTGCGCTCGATCGTCACGGCCGCCATCAGAGCCGAGAGCCGCGCCCGCGCCATCGGGTTGTCGTTCAGGTCCACCGCGTGCACGGCGCCGGAGGCCTGGAGCCGCCCCGCCACGGCGAGCATCGCCTCCATGTTCGTGCCCTTGGGCGGGTCGAGCTCCACCGAGACGACCCACTCCCCCGCCTCGAGCCGCTCTTGGAGGAGGGTGCGGCCGGGGGCGGGCTGCGGCCTGGGGACGACGTCGCGCTCGCTGACGAAGAGGGGCACGCGCGGCTCACGGCCTTCCTCGACGGCGGCTCGGATCGCGGCGATCTGGGCGGGCGACGTGCCGCAACAGCCGCCGATCACCCTCGCGCCCAGCCGCCGAGCCTGCGCGGCGAACTCGGCGAAGTAGTCCGGCGTCGCGTTCGGGTAGACGATCCGCCCGCCCGAGCGGCTCGGCAACCCGACGTTCGGCTGTGCCGAGAGCGGGAGGCCGTCGGCGTGAGGGCTCATCTCCCCGAGGGCCGCGAGCGCCGCCTGCGGCCCGAGCCCGCAGTTGGCTCCGGCGGCCGCGACGCCGAGCGTCAACAGCCGCTCGATAGCGTCCTGCGCGGACACGCCCGCGAGCGTCTGCCCGTCCTCGTCGAACGTGAGCTGCGCGACGATGGGGAGCGAGGACACAGCCTTGACGGCGCTGATCGCGGTCTCCAGCTCGCCCAGGTCGAAGAACGTCTCCACGAGGAAGAGGTCGACGCCGCGCCCCTCCAGCAGCCGTGCCTGCTCGTGGAAGACCGCGTAGGCGTCCTCCGCGCCGGTCGAGCCTTCGAGGTCGCCGAGCGGCCCGATCGCGCCCCCGACGAGCACGGGCACGCCTGCCACCTCGCGCGCCTCCCTCGCGAGCTTCACGCCCCGCTCGACGATCTCTTCGAGCCGGTCGTCCAAGTACTGCGCCGAGAGCTTGCGGCGGTTGGCGCCGAACGTGTTCGTCTCGATCAGCTCTGCACCGGCACGGATGAAACCCGAGTGGACGCCGATCACCGCCTCGGGCGCCTTCAGGTTCGCCTCCTCCGGGCACCGGAGCCTCGCCACGGCTGCGCTGAGGAGGGCGCCCGTGCCGCCGTCGGCGACGAGGACGCCCTCGGCGAGGCGCTCGGGCAAGGCGCTCATGCCCGGAGCCTAGCCGCGGCGCGACCCGAGCCAAGGGAACGTCGCACAGGGCCTTGCCGGTCGGGCCGGCACGTCCTATTGTCGAGGCGTGCGGACGCGTGACGCTCGCCACGCACCGGCAGTCTTCGTCGGACGCGAGCGGGAGCTCGACGCACTCCTGCGAGGGCTGGAGACCGCGTCCGGCGGAAGCGGTCGGCTCTTCCTCGTCTCCGGCGAGCCCGGAATCGGC
The DNA here is from genome assembly GCA_020029595.1 of Actinomycetota bacterium. Lineage (GTDB taxonomy): Bacteria > Actinomycetota > Thermoleophilia > Gaiellales > Gaiellaceae > JAIBJN01. Next base: position 10,798 of record JAIBJN010000050.1, read on the forward strand.
AAGAGCAGGCTCGCGGACGAGCTCACGGCCGAGGCGCGACGCCTTGGCGCACGCGTGCTCTGGGGCCGCTCCTGGGAGGCGGGCGGCGCGCCCGCCTACTGGCCGTGGGTGCAGTCCCTTCGGTCGCTCGTCCACGACCTCGGACCTCGGGCCCTCGGTCAGCAGGTCGGGCCCGGGTTGGCTCAGGTCGCGCAGCTCGTCCCCGACCTTCGGGAGCTGGTGCCCGCCCTGCCGCCGGTTCCGGCAAGCGATCCCGACACGGCGCGCTTTCGCCTCTTCGAGGCCACCGCGGCCTTCGTGAAGCGCGCGGCCGAGGAGCGGCCTCTCGTGTTCGTCCTCGACGACCTGCACGTCGCCGATACGCCGTCCCTCCTCCTTCTGGAGTTCCTCGCGGGCGACCTCGGAGACGCGCACGTCCTGATCCTCGCGGCATACCGCGACACCGAGCTCGACCCGCAGAGGCCGCTCGCGACGCGTGTCGCGGAGCTTGCGCGCCAGACCTCGACGCGGCGGCTCCGACTCCGCGGGATCGACGAGCCCGCCGTCGCACGCTTCTTCGAGCTGACCGCAGGACTCGAGCCGGATCCGGGTCTCGTCGCCCTCGTGCATTCCGAGACCGAAGGGAATCCTCTCTTCGTCGGCGAGGTCGTCCAGCTGCTTGCCGCCGAGGGCGCGCTCGAGCGGCCGGCGGACGCTGCGTCGTGGCGACTCGCGGTGCCCGAGGGCGTCCGCGAGGTGATTACGCGCCGGCTCGCGCGGCTCTCGGAGGAAGCCAACCGCGTACTCGCGCTGGCATCCGTGCTCGGGCGAGACTTCGACCTGGAATCGCTGGAGCGGCTCGCCGGGCTCACGCGCGACGAGCTGCTCGACCTCCTCGACGAGGCGGCCGCGGCCAGGATCGTCGCCGAGATGCCGGAGACGCTCGGCCGCATGCGCTTCTCGCACGCGCTCGTCCGCGATGCGCTGTACGACGAGTTGCCGCCGGCTCGGCGCGTGCGGCACCACCGCAGTGTCGGCGAGGCGCTCGAGGCGCGGTACCGGGGCGACCTCGAGCCCCACCTGGCCGAGCTCGCCCACCACTTCGTACGCGCGGCGCCGGGGGGTGACGTCGATGGGGCAGTCGAGTACGCGCGGCGAGCCGCGGACCGGGCGGTCGGGCTGCTCGCCTTCGAGGAGGCGGTGCGGCTCTTCCGTCTCGCCCTGCAGGCGCTGGACCTGCGACCGACGCTCGACGCGCGGGTCGAGTCCGAGCTCCTCATCGGCCTCGGCGACGCACAGGCCAGGGCGGGCGACGGCCCGGGCGCACGGGAAACATTTCTCCGCGCCGCCGCCGTCGCGCGCGGTCTCCAGACTTCCGATCTCCTCGCGAGCGCCGCCCTCGGGTACGGCGGCAGGTTCCTCTGGGCGCGGGCCGGCACGGATCCGCACCTCATTCCCCTCCTGGAGGAAGCCCTCGCCGCCCTCCCGGTCGCCGACAGCCCGCTGCGCGTCAGGGTGCTGACGCGGCTGGCAGGCGCGCTTCGCGATCAGCACGACCGCGCGCCAAGAGCGGCTCTCAGCGAGAAGGCGGTCGAGATGGCGCGCCGCCTCGGCGACCCCGACACGCTCGCCTTCGCGCTGGAGGGCAGGACCACGGCGATCCTCTGGCCCGAGAACCCCGATGAGCGGATTGCGCTCGCGGCCGAGCAGGCCTACGTGGCCGCGGGCCTCGGAGACCGAGAGCGTGCCGCGCAGCCTGCGTACGCTCGCGTCATGGCCGCGCTCGAGCTGGGCGACATGCCGGCCGTCACAGAGAGCCTCGATGACTATGCACGAACGACGGAGGATCTGAGGCAGCCTGCCTGGCAGTGGCTGCTCGTCGCGACACGCGCGACACTCGCCCTCTTCGACGGCCGGCTCGCCGAGGCCGAGGGGTTGATCGAGGACGCCCTCGCGATCGGCGGCCGGGCACAGGCGAGCGACGCCGTTCTTTCCCACCGGGTCCAGCTCTTCACGCTCCGTCTGCACCGTGGGGGGCTCGCCGGTGTCGAGGACATGGTCAGGCGCTCGATCGTCGAGTATCCGGCACGCCCCATGTTTCGCTGCATGCTGGGCTACCTCCTCGCGGAGCTCGGACGCGGAACGGATGCCCACGCGCTTTTGGACGATCTCGCCGATGACCGCTTCGCCGGGCTGCCCCTGACGAACGAGTGGCTTCTCAGCCTCGGCTTCCTCGCCGACGTGGCGCATGCCCTCGGCGACGCGGAGCGCGCCGCGACCCTCTACGAGCTCCTGCTTCCCTACGCGGGAAGGAACGCTTCCACGGCCGACTACATCGCGACGGGGTCCGTTTCGCGGCCACTCGGAGTGGCCGCGGCGACCGCGTCGCGATGGCGCGAGGCGGAGCGGCACTTCGACGAGGCGCTCGCTGAGAACTCGCGCATGGGCGCGCGGCCGTGGGTCGCGTGGAGCGCGGTCGGATGGGCAGACATGCTCCGCGCTCGCGACGGCCCCGGCGACCGGGAGCGGGCGGCCGAGCTGTTCGCACGCGCGGCGGTGACTGCTCGAGAGCTGGGCATGGGGTCGCTCGAGGAACGCGCCGAGAGGCTCGCCGAGGGAGCCACGCCCGCCGATGGTGGGCGCGGTATCGTCCTGCAGCCGACCGTCTTCCGCCGTGAGGGCGAGTACTGGGCGGTCGCGTACGAAGGCGACGCCTTCCGGCTCAGGGACTCGAAAGGACTTCGCTACCTCGGGCGGCTGCTCGCCGAGCCGGGCCGGGAGCTCCACGTCCTCGCGCTCGTCGCCGCCGAGCGCGGCCCGGCGCCGGCCGGTCGGAAGGCGGAGCCCGGACTGGCCGCGTCGAGCCTCGGCGACGCGGGCGAGATCCTGGATGCGCGCGCGAAGGAGGAATACCGCCGTCGCCTTGCCGAGCTCGAGGACGAGATCGAGGAGGCCCGCGCGTTCGCCGATGCCGAGCGCGCGGTGCGCGCGGAGGAGGAACGGGACTTCCTCGCCCGCGAGCTTGCGGCCGCGCTCGGCCTCCGCGGCAGGCATCGCCGCGCCGGGTCGCCGGCGGAGCGGGCCAGGGTAAGCGTCACCCGCGCGATCAGAGCGGCCCTCCGGCGGGTCCAGGAGCAGAGCCCGGCCCTCGGAACGCACCTCGAGCGCACTATCCACACGGGGACGTATTGCTCATACACGCCGGATCCGCGCCTCCCGGTCGACTGGCAGCTCTGACCTGCGCGTTACCGGCGTGACGCGCGTCCTCACGCCTCACGGGAGATGAGCAGGTTCGTCGAGCTCACGCACGGGTTCGGCAGGGGGACGTCGCTGGACGGCACGTCGCTCGCTGCGCCGTCGCGGCGCTTTCCGGAGGGCGATGAAGTCGGCCGCCTTCCCCTCGCCGCCGTGGCGAGGATCCCCGCCGTCGTTGTCGACGCAGGCGTCGAGCCGCGGGGGATCGAGCTCGACGCCGCCAAGGACGTCGTCTCCGGCCGCGCCGTCCTCGTTCGCACCGGCTGGGACGCGTGCTGGGGAACCCGACGGTATCGAGAACGCGGTCCCTACCTGGCTTCCCCCGCTGTCGACCTCCTGCTCGCCTGCGACGCTCTCCTCGTGGGCGTCGACTTCGCAAGCGTCGACGACACGGCCGATCCTGCACGGCCCGCGCGCACCCGGCTCCTCACGGCGGGCGTCCTCGTCGTCGAGCACCTGGCCAACCTTCGGGCGCTCCCGCGCGACGGCTTCCACTTCTTCGCCGTGCCGCTTCGCCCCGGAGGGCGCTCTCCCTGGCCGGTCCGCGCGTTCGCGGAGCTGTTACCGCCGTAACGCCGGTTCTCACGCCTCCCCGTATGAACAGTCGTCGAGGAAGGGAGTGAGGTCATATGCGTAGACGGATCCTCGTTCTTGCAGTGGCCGCCGGAGCGGTCCTCGTCGGAACCGCCCTGGCTACACCCATCGTTGGGACGATCGTGGCCGAGACGGCGCGTGGAGATCTGGACAAGCGGCTCATGGTGAACACCGAGTTCGCCAACGGAGCGCGCGTCAAGCTCAAGACAAAGGGCCCGATCGAGATCATCACGCAGCGGATCGTCTCCGCGCCGGGAAGCTCGTTCGGGTGGCACACGCACCCCGGCGAGAACGTCAACGTCGTCATGCAGGGGACGCTGACGCTCTACCACGACGAGAAGTGCACCCAGGGAATCTCGTACGGTCCCGGAAGCGCCTTCGCGACGCACCCGAAAGACGTGCACCTCGCCCGGAACGAAAGCGCGACTGAGACCGTTGTCTTCTTCGCCACCTACTTCGCGCCGAAGACGACGCCGGCCCTCCCAGTGCGCATCGACGCGCCCTCGCCGGGGCCGGCCTGCCCCGAGTAGGCCCTCACTGGGAGCAGGGCGCCGGCCCCCCGGCGTCCCTGCTCCCAGCGGCGCATGGGCTTCGGGTGAGAGCCGGAGGGCGGGGCTCACTCGGTTCGCTCAGGATCGAGTCCTGGCTGCCCGAAGCCGAGCGGGAGTACCGGGCCGCGACACGCTGACGTCACGGCCGCAGGGCCCGCGCGCGACGACGCGTGCGGGCCCTCGTTCGGTCGTCTGGGCATCCACCCTCGTGTTGCTCGTGCGCTTCAAGACAAGCTAGGTTCCTCCTGCCATGAGCAGGAGGACGTGAGAGTCGAACGGACGGCGACGGGGCGACGAGCTCTCTGGCCGCCCCTGCGCCGCCGGCATAACGTCGAGATCACCCTCCCCCTTCGACGGATCGAAGACCTCTTCTCCCCGCCCGGCCTCGACCCGTTTCGCGCCCGACTACGAGCTCTACGGCGAGAGACGGGGCATGGAGGCGGTTGCGGGCGTGCTCCATGTGGAGCGACCTCTCTCCGACGTCCGCCTGACCGTCGAGCTGCCCGGCGAGGCGATCGATCCTGCGCTCGAGCAGCGGACGAGGGATGCCGTCGGCCGGTACTGCCGCGTGCAGATCGCCAGGCTCGAGCAGGAGCTCGACAGATTCGGCGCTACGGCATCTGGGCGCTCGCGATCGGCCTCGCCGCCGTGCTCGTCCTCAACGGCATCGCGAGGCCGCTGGAGAGCAGCTCGAACGAGATCCTCGAGCTGCTCTCCACGGGGCTCTCGATCGCGGCCTGGGTGACTCTCTGGTTCCCGATCAACCTCCTCGTCTACGACCGCTGGTACGCCCGCCGCGACCAGAAGATCTACGAGGCCATGCTCGGGATGGAGATCGCGCTGGCGCCCGCTACGCGCGCGTAGGATCGCCGCAAGCTGAGGATCCGCATTGCGATCGGCGCGCTTGCCGTTCTCGTCTTGTCAGAGACCACTTGTGGGACCTCAGTAGTGGGCCCGCCTGGATTCGAACCAGGGACCAACGGATTATGAGGACGCTTCCGGGACTTCGGCCCGTCTCGGCCTAGCCGGGATTTCCCCGCTAAACGGCCCTTTCGAGAACTTCGGCCGCCTCGTCGTTTCGGCCTGTTTCGGTGGCTTCTGTTGCCCCCTTGTTGCCCCGTACCGGAGCGGCCACCGGCTCGGGCAGCTCGTCGTCGAGCGCATGGACGTAGACCGCGAGCGTGAACGCCGCCGAGTGGTGACCGAGCGCGAGCTGCACTTGCTTCGCGTTCCACCCCGCAGCGAACCACCGCGAGCCCGCCAGGTGGCGGAGCGTGTGGTGGCCGACCTCGCCGGAGATCCCGGCGGCCTTGGCCGCGGGCTTGAGGACGCGGCTCATCAGGTTCGACTGCTCGATGCGCCCTCCCCGCTCCGCCGTGAAGACGAGCGCGTCGTCGGAGCGGCGCCGAGCGTGAAGCGGCCAGAGAGCCTGCGCCATCGTCTCGGTCAGCGGCACGTCGCGGACGCCGTAGCGCGACTTCGGCCGGCGGACGCTGCCCTTGTAGAACTGCCGCTCGACGCGGAGCCGACGGCGGCCCAGGTCGACGTCGCGCCAGCGGAGCTCGATCGCCTCGCCGATCCGCAGCCCCGTCTCGGTCAGGAAGGTGTAGAAGGTCCGCCACCGCTCGGGCGACTCGGCAAGAAGGCCCGCGAGCTCGTCCTCCGTCAGCGCCTTCACCCGCTCGTCGGAGGCGTTGCCGTCGGCGTCGAACTCCTCGCGCTCGACGACCACGCGGACAGATGCCGCCGGGTTGCGGAGGATCGCCCCGTCCTCGACGGCCTGGGCGAAGAGCGCCTTCACTGGAGCGAGCGCCAGCCGCACCGTGCCCCGGCTGACGCCACGGCCGGCGACGTGGGCGACGAAGTCGCGGACGTGGCGGGGCTGGATCGCGCTCATCCGCATCGCACCGAGGAACGGGATCGCGTCGGCCTCGAGCCGCTTCTCGTAGTCGGCGCGGGTCTCCTCGAGCAGACCGCGCGACGTGCGGCCGGTGTAGGTCTTGACCCACGCCCGCGCGTAGTCGCGGAAGAGGACGGTACTCGTCTCGTGATGCTCGCCACGGGCGACGGCCGAGAGACGGTTTGCCCTGATCGTCCGCGCCTCTGCGAGCGTCCGGGCCGCTTCCTTGCGCTGGCGCCCGCTCGCGTCACGGTAGACGACGACGTAGCGGGAGCCGCGCTTGTAGATGCCCGGATCCTTCGTCTTGACCAGGACCCGGCTCGTGAGGGTTTCAGCTGCCATGATCGCTCTCCTCTCGATCGTCGGCGGGCGGCATTGGCGCCTCGCCGCTCTTGGCGAGCTCGATCCACAGCCGTCGGAGCACCGGCGGCAGGGCCTCGACCTCGGGCGGGATCTCCATCGTTGTGATCTCTGAACCCTCCTCGGGCCGAGCCTGCGCCTCGCGTGCCTCCTTCGCGGCCAGGTGGATGCGCCTGGTCGCGTTCGCTAGCGCCTCAGCGTGAGCGAGGGTCTCGGCGGGGATGACGAGGCCCGGGATCACGCGGCCTTCCTCTCCTCGGCGACGACCCGCAGGTGACGCGGCTCTACTGGAGGACGGGCCGGCTTGCCGGGCGGCGGGGGATCGAGCCTCGCCTCCAACTCGTCGAGGAGGGCGTTCATGCGCTTGACAGACGCGGTCATCCGCTCAATGCGCGCGACTAGTCGGCGAGCCTCTCTTCGGGAGTACGCTCAGGCATCGTCGCCTCCCTTCGCCCTGCTCTCGATGGCTTCCCGCAGATCGGCGACCGTCGAGTCGAGATAGAGCGACGTCTCGTTCAGGTGGCGAGCGAGGGCGCGGAGCTGGAGGGCGGCGAAGTCGCCGAACACCTTGACGGCGTGCTTCTGGACGCCGGCGAGCTCCTGCTCGATCTGCTCCGTCGGGATCCCGACGTGCCCGAGCTCGGCGAGCAGCATGGGGGCGACCCGGTCGCTGCCGTAGGTGAGCATCCGCTCGGCCTCGAGCAGGCCTTCGGCGAGCACGAGGGCGTCGTGAGCGGCGTTGACGGCGTCGCGGACGGTATCGACAGCGTGGCCGGTGCGCTCCGCGTTGCCGATCGCGGAGAGCAGGTCCCCGGTGCTCGGCTGGTCGGTGGCGGTGGGCATGTGCGGCTCCTTCCGTGGTTAGAACTGTTCCGCTTCATGGTACACTTTGCCACGGATGAAGGCAACCACGGCACGGAACGGTTTTCGTCCGCCGAGTGAGGTACGATCGCTCGCCGTGGCACCCGAAGAGCTGGCCGGTCTCGCCGAGGTCGCAGCGATCTGCGGCGTCACCAAGCGGGCCGCCCAGAAGTACACCGCCCGCGCAGACTTCCCGGCGCCGCTCGACCGGCTCGCATCCGGCCCGGTCTGGCTCCGCGCCGACGTCGAGGCGTGGGCGAAGGCGACGCTCCCGCTGCAGACGGGGCGGCCCCCGAAGAGTTCGTCCTGACCGCGAGCACTTCGCGCCTCTTGTCACGAGGCGTCGGCAGGAGTAACTTCGGCCTCTGTGCAGTGGGTTCGGGCCCGTTGGCGTCTTCTGGCCAGTCTCGCGGTCCTCTTCCTCGTCGGTGTCGGGGTCGGTAGCGCCGGCTCGAACGGAGGCGAGACGGAGACCGTCGTCAGGGCTGCCGAGGCCAAGATGACGACCGTGACGGAGACGGAGACGGAGACCGTCGAGGCGACCGCCGATGAACTCGCTGTGATCGAGGATCGCGAGAGCGACCTGGACAAGCGGGCGGTAGCGCTGCGTGAGAAGGAGCGAGCGCTCGACAAGCGGGCGGCGAAGATTCGCCGCCAAGAGCGGATCATCGCGCGCTCGAGGTTCGGTGACGGGGTCTACCTCGTCGGAACCGACATCCCGCCGGGAAGCTACGTCGCGCCCGGATCCGGAGGAGGCTGCTACTGGGAGCGAGGGACGCGCGGCGGCGACATCATCCAGAACCACTTCGGCGCAGGGCAGGTGCGCGCGTACGTGAACCGGGGCGAGCTCTTCTCGACGCAGGACTGCGGCACCTGGCGCCGCGGGTAGCCGTCTCACGACGACGCCCCGTCCCGCAGGATCGCCGCCCCGACGATCGCGCCCGGCGGGGGCGGATACCACGCCTCCTGTCGCGCGCCATAGACATGCTCGAGGCGGGCGACCCACTCCCCAGGAGCGGCCACATCCGGGGTTATAACCCACCCCTTTCGCGACGATCCCGCTCGTGCGACCCGTTGGCCGTCCTCGCGCTCCGCGAGCGCAGCGGCGCTCTCAGCCCGCCGGCAGCGGGGCGTATCCTGGCCGCAGTGCCTCCGGTCTGTTTCACGTTCTCCGATCGCCCGCGGTGCGTCTCCGAGGACCTCGTACTCAAAGCGGCGAGCCGGCCCGGCTGGCCCGGGGACGCCGAGACGCAGCTGATCGAGCTCCGCGCCGCCTTGGTGGCCGCGCTGCCGATGGAAATGTAGGACCGCGCCATCGACGGTAGGCTCGCCGCGATGCCCGAGTACACGATCACCATCGAGACGCCCGAGGGGACGACGACCGACGAGAACGCGCTCGGGCGCTTCGACGAAGCGATGCGGGCAAGCGACG
>JAIBJN010000051.1 GCA_020029595.1 Actinomycetota bacterium
GCATCCTGCTCCTGGCGCTGAACGCAGCCCCGGCCGACCGGGGGCCCGGCTTCCGCAAGCCGCTTGCGGGCGCTGCCGCCGCGGGGACTGCAGTCGCCGTCGACGAGCCGGCACCGGATCGTTCCGAGCCCCTGTCGCGCGTCCGGCCGACGGCCGATTCGTCGTCCGTCTCCGACCGGTCGTCTCGCCGAGCCCCTGCCAGCGACGAGCCGGCGGCCCAGGACGACCCGTCAGGGCCGCCCTCGACCGGCGAGGGAAGCTCCGGAGCCCAGCCTCCCGTGTCGGTCACCGTCCCCGGCGTCGGCACCGTCACCCTGCCCGGGCCGGAGATCACGCCGCCCGAGCTGCCGGCTCTCCCCGCGCCTCCGGTCGAAGGCGCTCTCCAGCCTTAGAGCAGGAGGGGAGGCGGCCTAGGCAGGCCGCCTCCGGTTTGTGGGGTGCGGCGGCCGGGAGAGAACCGCCAGGGATCACGTCGACCGAAGCTGCTTGCGGCCAAGCTCGCTCCGTGTGACCCTCGGTTGTAGGAAGCCGCGGGAGCGGAAAACTTGCGGCGCTTTCCTGCGACCTACGGGAGGAGCTCCGGCACCGTCACGCCGACCACCGGATCGACCGCCGTCGTCAACGGCGCCGTGACCTGGGCCACGGTCGTCTGGACGCCTCCGAGCGTGCCCACGACATCCGGAACGGGCACCGACGACGTGACCCGGTCGAGCGTCCGGCCGAGGTCCCTTCCCATCGCGTCGACGCCGCCGGGCTCGCTGGGAGGCGCGGGAGCACTCCGGGCACCGCGCTCCGGCCTCGGCTCGCCGCCTCGCCCGGTGGGCAGCTTGCTCTGCTCGGCGCGCACCTCGACCGCGGGGCTCGGGTGCACTCGCGGCCCGACCAGCGCGGACTGATGCCGGCCGGAGTCGCCCGGGAGGCCGAACCCGATCGCCAGCGCGGCGATGCCCGCCGCCGCGGCGCCAAGTTTGGCGCCCGACCCGATGCCCAGTACCGCCTTGAGGCCGGATGCGATCGACCCGACGTCGAGAGCGAACACGCCGGCGCGGCGCCTCGTTGCGACCGGCGGCTGCTCGAGTCGCTGCGCGAGCGAGCGCCTGGCACGAAAGATGAGCGTCTCGACGGCGGCGCTGGTCAGCCCGAGCTCTTCGGCGATCTCCCGGTACGAGCAGCCTCGCCACTCGCGCAGGAGGATGGCGCGCCGCTGGAGGTCTGGCATGTCCTGCAATGCCTCCTCGAGCCCGACGAGCTCGTCACGCGCCGGGGCGCGACCGGGAGCGACCTCCTGCAGGACCTGCGGATCGCTGGGGACTTCGCGCAGACGGCCGCGCGAGCGGACGCGTGTCCGGCACGAGTTTTGCGCGATCGTGAAGATCCAATTCGCCTCCAGGCGCGGAACGACCCCCCGCTCGAGTGCCCGCAGCGCCCACAGGAAGGTCGTCTGGGCCGCATCCTCGGCCTCTTCGCGGTTCCCGAGCTTGTAGAGGCAGTAGCCGTAGACCCGGTCGTAGTAGCGTTCGTACAGCGCTGCGGCTGCGGCTGCAGAGGAGCGCTCGCCGGGATTCGCGCCCTCAACCCCTCCTGAGACCGTCGCCGTACTCCTGCGCGGTGCGGTTTCGGCGATCATGCGATCTGCCTCAATGTACGGCTGCTTTCGCCAGCAGGCAAGTCGCGGAAGGCCCGAATCCCTCCAATGTCGGACCCCCCGTCCTTCAAACGGGGGATGCCGGCGGCCCAGAAGGCCGGGTCGAGCGCGCGTGTTGGGGGGCTCGAGGAGGTCGGATCGCGGGATGCCGGACGGCGACGGCGACCTGCACGATGGGGACAATGCAAGAGACGATCCTGCTGGTCGACGACCACCGCGCCGTGCGAAGGGCGTTGCGGGTGGTCCTGGAACGGGCGGGATACGGCGTCCTCGAGGCGCCGAGCGGCGAGCGCGCAGTCGAGATCGCGCGAGAGCACGGCGGCGCGATCCATCTCCTGGTGACCGACGTCGTCATGCCCGGGCAGGACGGCTTCGAGCTCGCGCAGATCGTGCGCTCCCTGAGGCCCGCCGTGAAGGTGCTCTTCATCTCGGGCCACCTCGGTGACCGCCTAACCGCTCGCCCGGTCGAGAGCATGGGCTCCTATCTGGCGAAGCCGTTCAGGGCACCGGACCTGCGACGAGCGCTCGACGAGCTCCGCGCCCAGAACCCAGCGGGCCGCCGGCTTCCCGCAGCGACCCGTCCCTCAGCCGAGTGATTCGCCTGCTGCCGCGCAAGTTTCGCCTCCCACCGGCCCCCTTTAAGCCGGAACGACCACGATAGGAGGTGCGAGATGCCCGCCCGGCCGGAATGCTCGGAGGGGGAACGACTGACCTGTGTCGTCGCCGATGACCACCCCGTTGTCCTCGATGCGCTCTGCTCGGTGTTGGAAAGGCGTGGCGTCGAGGTCGTCGGTCGGGCGCACGACGGGGCCGGCGCGGTCACGGAGATCGAGCGTCTGCAACCGAGGATCGCGCTTCTCGACCTGCGTCTCCCGGGGATCGACGGCGCCGAGGCCGCACGGCGGGCCCTGCCGGTCTCGCCGGGGACGGCGGTCATCGTCTACACGGGGCAGCCCGATCCGGCTCTTCTCGCCGAGGTGCTCGACGCGGGCGCCCGCGGCTTCGTCCTCAAGGAGGCGCCCCTCCAGGATCTCTCGCGCGCGATCGAGATGGTCCTGGCCGGCGGTGTCTACGTCGATCCGGCCCTGGCGAGCGTCTTCGTCGATTCGCCGGGGAACGAGCGGCTCACGCCGCGGGAGCGGGAGGTGCTGCGACTCGTCGCCGACGGTCTCAGCAACAAGGGAATCGGCGAGCGGCTCTTTCTCTCTCCACAGACCATTCGCTCGCACATCGGGAAGGCGATGGCGAAGCTCGAGGCAGGCACGCGAACCCAGGCCGTGGCGACCGCGCTGCGCGAGCGCTTGATCGCCTAGGAATCGATGTCGCCCGCCATGCAGTCACGCATCACCGGACGAGGGACCCTCGGCGCGCCGCCGCGCGCGGTGATCGAGCTCGACGCCGACGGGACTGTGCGGAGCTGGAACACCGCCGCCGAGACGCTCTTGGGCTGGCGGGCGGAAGAGGTCCTGGGCCGCCGGCTCGACGTCGAGCCGGGGTGCGACGGGTTGGGATCCCTGCCGTCCGAGGTCGCCAAGGAGGTCGACCGGCGACTCGCTCAGGCGAGCAAGCTGGAGGCAGTAGGCCGTCTCGCAGGGGGGATCGCCCACGACTTCAACAACCTGCTCCTCGTCATTAGGAGCCACGCCTCGCTGCTGCGGGAGCGCCTCGGCGAGGAGGTCGTGCCCGAGCTCGACGAGATCGAGCGGGCCGGCGACGACGCGGCCTGCATCGTGCGCCAGCTCCTCACCTTCGGCCGCAAGCAGTTCCTCGAGCCGGAGGTGCTCGACGTCAACGTCGCCCTCGATCGCGCCGAGGCGATGCTGCGACCGCTGATGAACGAGGACGTCGAGCTCGTGCGGGCGGCGCCGGTCGAGGCGGCGACCGCGCTCGCGGATCCGACCCAGCTCGAGTTGATCGCCGTCAACCTCGTCCTCAACGCCTGCGACGCCCTGTCGAGCGGGGGCAGGATCACGATCGCCAGCGAGGTCGTGGAGCGGGCCGGTGCCCCCTGGGTCGCGCTCAGCGTCGCGGATACGGGAACCGGCATCGACGAGGCCACTCGGGCCCGGATCTTCGAGCCGTTCTTCACCACGAAGGAAGAGGGGCGTGGCACCGGCCTGGGGCTCTTCGTCGTCCAGGAGCTCGTTGCCCACGCCGGAGGCGAGATCGAGGTCTCGAGCTCGCTGGGGCGCGGGACGACGTTCACGATCTACCTCCCGTACGTCGACGAGGGCGTGGACGAGGCGCCTGAGATCGGCGAGGCCCTCCGGGCGAGGCTCGCCCGAGCTCGAGGGCGCCGATGATCCGCGGAGCCGCGTGCGCTTGGCCGAGGGCGAGCCGCCGGCGAGGACTCGGGCGCTTCCGCGGCCGCCGGATGACCCGGAATCGCGGGCGAGGGCGCGAGTCCGACATGCTCGGGCCTCTCCTTCGAGCCACCGCTCTCGCGGATCTGGACTCGGGTCGCCATGTCGACCGCGTGGGCTACTACGCGGGCCTGACGGCGCACGCGCTCGGCGTCGAGGACGTCCGCTGCGGCGAGCTCGCGAGCTCCTCTCGGCTTCACGACATCGGGAAGCTCGGCATTCCCGACGAGATCCTGCTCAAGCCGGCCGAGCTGAGCGCAGGCGAGCGGCGCCTGATGGAGCGCCACACCGAGATCGGCTTCCGGATCCTCGCGGGCTCGGGCTCGCACCTCCTGGAGCTCGCCGCCGGGATTGCCCTCACCCATCACGAGCGCTTCGACGGCCGGGGCTATCCACGCGGCCTCGCCTGCGAGGAGATCCCCATGGCAGGCCGCATCGCGGCGGTCGCTGACGTCTTCGACGCCTTGACCACCGACCGCGTGTACCGGAGCGCTCTCGAGCCGAGGGAGGCGGCGCGCCTTATGCGCGCGGGGTCGGGCTCTCAGTTCGACCCCGCCGTCCTCGAGGCCCTTCTCGGCGCCTTGCGGCTCGAGGCTGACTGATCGGGGGGAAGCCCGTCCGCCAATCGAGGGATCCGGCGCAAGGAAGCCGACGGGGCGGCGTCCTCCTTCCTCGGGAGATAAGACGGTTCCCCGACAAGGAGGCACCAGTGAGCGGGATTCGCATCATCGTGGTCACGGCCATCGCCGCGCTCGCCGCAGGCGCGGCGCCTGGCCAGGCTCTTCCTCAGACCGTGCCACTTGCCGATCTCGGCTCGGTCGATCTCGGAGACGTCAGGGCCCACGGACCGGGCGCCGGCTCTGCCGGCTCGTCCGGCTCCAGCGGCGGCGCAGCCGGCGCTCGGGTGAGCAACGGCGAGACGAGCGGGAACGCCGGGGTCGGCTGTAGTGGCGCGAACCTCTCCAACGGGGGAACGGGCCTGTCCGCAACGGTGGGCCGGTGCGCAGACGGCGGTACGTCCGGCGGCGGGGCTGCCGGCGCTGAGGCCGGGAGCGGCGGCACGACCGCCGGCGCGGAGTTCCGATGCGTGGACGTCGGTGTCACGGGCGACACCAGCGGCGGGGCCGGGGTCGGCTGGTGCGCGAACGGCGTCGGAGTCCCTGGGGACGATGGCCCGGCCGACCAGGGCTCCGGAGTCTCGCCGGCCGAAGCGGGAGGCGTCGCCGGCGCGGGCGCAGGCGACGGATCGGGCGGTGTCGGATCGGGCGGCAACGGGTCGGGCGACTCTCCGTGCATCGCCGTCGACGAGCTGGCGAGCAGCGGGATGCTGAACGGCGTGCCGTCGTGGCTCGCTGGTCTCCTCGGACTCGCGCTCGGTCTCGGCGCCGTGGTCCCCCGGCGTCGTCGCCCGGACGCGGCGGACGTCCTCTAGGACGTCGCCACCCCAAGACGAAGGCGGCCTCGGGCGCCGGGGCCGCCTTCAGATGTCGCGGAGAGATCCCCAGCTGGGCCGAGCTCGGCGAGGGCGCCGCCGAGCTCGTGGGCTTCGTCGTTCCGCTCGAGCTCGACGCCTGAACCCCTAGCGCGGTTGCGCGGGAGCCGGCACGCTGGGGCGCAGCCGCGACTCGGCCAGCGCGGGCGTGACGAGGCCGACGACACCGGGGACGGCCATGATCGCGGTCATCGCCACGACGGTGGCCGCGACACCCGGGCCGCCGAGCAGGATCCCGGCTGCCGCGCCTCCGAGCGGCGGGGTCGCCTGCATGAACGTGCGCAGGACGCCGAAGACGCGGCCGCGCATGCCCTCCGGAACGAGGCGCATGCGAATCGTCTGCGCCCAGATCGTCAGCGGGGAGATCAGGAGGCCGGCCGCGAGGAGCACGGCGACCGTCCCCGGGAGGCCGACCTCCAGTGCGAGCACGAGGAACGTGGCCCCCGCGAGCGTCTGGGCGACGGCGATCGACCGGCCGAGCGACGGTCTCCAGTCGATCGCCCCGACCACGAGCGAGCCGGTGAGCGCGCCGACGGAGAAGGCGCTGAGAAGCAGGCCGTACGTTGCGGCGTCGCCCTCGAGAACCGAGCTCGTGTAGGACGGTAGGAGCACGAGCAGCATGCCCTCGCCGACGTTGAACGCCATGAACATCAGCGTGGTCGCGAGGATGGGCGGCGTCCGCCACAGGAACCTGAGCGCGGGCCGCAGGCCGGCGTCGCCGTGCGCATCGGGACCGACGTGCTCCTGGGGGATCCGGCCGCGAAGCCCGACCAGGCAGACGAGGAAGACGAGGTAGGTCAACGTGTCGAAGGCGAGGACGGTCTCCGCCCCGACTCCGGCGATCAGGGCACCGGCCACGGCCGGCCCGGCCACGTCGGCGACCCCGAAGCTCATGGACTCCATCGCGTTCGCGGTGTTGAGCGCCTCGGCCGGCACGAGGGCCGGGATCATGGCCGGCACGCCGGCCCAGTTCGCGATCTTGAGGAAGCCGTACAGGGCGGCGACCGAGAGGAGGAGCCACGTGGGGGGCGGGCCGGCCAGGTGCGCCCACAGCGGGACGAGACCGACGGCGCACGCGAGAGTCGCGTTCACGCAGATCAGGACGGCTCGCCGGTCGAACCGGTCGAGGACGACGCCCAGAGCGAGCCCGCCGACGATGACAGGCGCGGTCGCCGCGACGACGAGCGCCGAGACGGAGCCGGGACCGCCGCGCTCGAACGCGAGCCACACGAGCGCGACCCAGGTCATCGAGTCCCCGAAGGCCGAGACGGTCGCGCCTCCCCACAACGTCGCGAAGGGTCGGCTGCCGAGGAGGCTCAGGTAGCGGCGCACGTCACGGCGCCGCCTGCCACAAGTACATCGCCGCGTAGCCGCGCCACGGACGCCACCGCTCTGCGTGCAGCCGGAGCGCATGCGCGTCGTCGCCGAGGCCGAGCGCTCGCGCGGCGCGCCGGACGCCCAGATCCCCGGCCGGGAACGCGTCGGGGTCGCGCAGCGCGTGCATCGCCACGTACGCGGCCGTCCAGGTGCCAACGCCCGAGATGTCCATCAGGGTCGCGAGCGCCTCCTGCGGGTCGGCGCTCCCGGAGAGATCGAGGTCTCCGGCCGACACGAGCGCCGCCAGGCGACGGATCGCCCCCGCCCGCGCGCGCGGCATCCCGAGGTCGTCAGCAGCCGCCTCCGCGAGCCGTTCCGCGGTCGGGAAGAGGTGCGTCACCGAGCCGGCGGGCCGCTCGAGCGGGCTCCCCAGGCGCTCGACGACCTTGCCCAGCGTCGTTCGCGCTCCGGCGAGCGAGACCTGCTGGCCGACGATCGCGCGCACGGCGAGCTCGAAGCCGTCGAAGCAGCCGGGCAGGCGAAGGCCGGGCGTGCGCTCGACCAAGGGCTCGAGCACGGGGTCGGCGCCGAGACCCCCGTCGACGGCCGCCGGGTCCGCGTCGAGGTCCAGCAGCCGGCGCGCCCCCTGGACGATCCCGGCCAGAAGCGGAACGTCGTCGAGTGCGCCCACGCCGAGCGAGACAAGGCTCTCGGCAGGCCGCGGCGTCAGCCGGACGACCAGGCCGCATCTGTCTCCCGTGCGCACCGAGCGCGAGTACGTGCCGTCGGCGACCTGCTCCACGCCGGGCACCGCCCGCCGTTCGAGAAACTCGAGGAGCGGCGCCCACGCGAGCGGCGGGCGGTAGGCGAGCCGCAGGGAGAGCCCGCCGTTCGAGGCGTCGTCCCGCAGGCGGTTCGCCCGGATCTCGCCAGGCGAGCGACCGTAGAGTCGCCGCAGCGTGGCGTGGTAGGCGCGCACCGACCCGAATCCCGACGCGAACGCGATCCGGGTGCTCGGGGCGTCGGTCTGCTCCAAGAGTTGCTTCGCCAGCCCGGCGCGGCGCGAGCGCGCGACCGCGAGGGGCCCGCTCCCCAGTTCCTGCACGAACATGCGCTGGAGGTGCCGGCGCCCGACCGAGAGACGTTTTGCCAGCCCGGCGACACCCTCGGCGTCCACGACTCCTTCCGCGATCAGCCGCAGTGCGCGGCCGACCACGTCGGCGCGAACGTCCCAGTCGGGCGAGTCCGGGCTCGCCTCGGGCCGGCACCGCCCGCAGGCCCGGAACCCTTGCTCCTCCGCAGCGGCCGCGGCCCGGAAGAAGCGGACGACCTCGCGCCGCGGCATCGGTACGGGACAGCTCGGCCGGCAGAAGATCCCCGTCGACGTCACCGCCAGGAACACTCGGCCGTCCAGCCGGATGTCGCGGCTCTCAGCTGCCCGATAGGTGGCCTCGAAGCTGTCCATCCCCCGGAGCTATACCGCGCGCGTCCCCCGCAAGCTGGCAGGTTTCGGACATCGAAGCGACCCTGCTATGGTCGCGCCCGGGTAGAAGGCAGCAGCAAGGGAGGAGCGGATGGCGACAGCCCAGCTTCCTCGGCGTGACTCGCGTGCCCGCCCCGGCCTGCTCGATCCGGGCCCGGAGCGCGCGGACGACGCGCTCGCGCGCTGGATTCGGCACGCGCTCTGGCTGCTGGGCTTTGGCGCGGGTGTCGGGGTTCTCGCGCTCACGCTCTCGAGCGAAGGGCGGGCGAGTCTCGACGTCTCGCTCGTCCTCACCGTTCTCGCCGGCTGGTCGTTCATCGCCAGCGGCCTCATCGCCTGGAGGCATCGTCCCGAGGGCCGGCTCGGCCCGATCATGGCGGCCGTCGGCTTTGTCTGGCTCGCCTGGCGGCTCCTCGCCCACTCGGACTGGTCGCCCGCCTTCACGGCCGCGCTCTGGCTCAGCGACCTCTGGGCCATCGTCTTCGCGTTCTTTCTGGTCTCGTTTCCGTACGGGCGGATCGCGTCGAAGCGCGACTACGCGCTCATGGCGCCGTTCGTCGTCGCCGTGGTTCCACTCGAGCTGCTCTGGCTCCTCTTCTGGCGGACCGACGAAGGTCCGGGGAACGCCCTGCTCGTGTGGCCGAACACGACGGTCGCCGAGAACGTCGACGCGGTCCAGCGGGCGCTGATCGTGACCGGCTCGATCGTTCTGACCGGCGTCCTCACACGTCGTTGGCTCGTTGCCAGCCCGGCCTTCCGGCGCGTCCTTACTCCCATCTTGACGGGCGCGGCCGCCATCCTCCTCGGCTCGAGTCTCACCGTCGTGGCGAAGGTCACCGAGCCGCCCGCTATCCTCGAGTGGGTCGTGCTGTCGGCGCTCTGCGCGGTTCCGCTCGCAGTGCTCGGGGGCCTGTTGCGCGCGCGCCTCGCCCGGTCTGCGGTGGGCGACCTCATGGTCGAGCTGCGAGATGCGCCCTCGCCCGGCGAGCTGCGCGACGCGCTGGCGCGGGCGCTTCACGACCCGTCGATGGAGATCGCGTACTGGGTCCCGGAGTACGAGACGTACGTCGGACCAGACGGCAGGTCCGTTCGTCTGCCGGCGAGCGGCGACGGACGCGCGGTGACGACCGTGGAGCACGGGGGCAGAGCAGTCGCCGCGCTCATCCACGACGAGTCGCTCGCCGACGAGCCCGAGCTCGTCGGCGCCGTCACAGCGGCGGCCGCGATCGCGCTCGAGAACGAGCGTCTCCAGGCCGATCTTCGCGCGCGGCTCGAGGAGCTCAGGGGCTCCCGCGCGCGGATCGTCGAAGCCGGCGACGCCGAGCGGCGCCGCCTCGAGCGCAACCTCCACGATGGTACGCAGCAGCAGCTCGTCTCCGTCGCGATCGGGCTCCGGCTCGTCGCCTCGCGGCTGGAGGGGGACTCGGAGGCAGCCGAGCTTCTGGCCGCGGCCCGGGACGAGCTCGCGGCCGCTCTCGACGAGTTGCGCGAGCTCGCGCAGGGGATCCATCCGGCGGTGTTGACCGACCACGGTCTCGACGTCGCTCTGGAGACGCTCGCGGCCCGGGCGCCTTTGCCCGTCCGCGTCCGGGTCGAGGTCGCGGAGCGCCTGCCGGAGGCAGTCGAGGTGGCCGCGTACTACCTCGTCGCCGAAGGCCTGACGAACGTGGCGAAGTACGCCGGGGCGTCGACCGCCTCAGTCGCCGTCGAGCGTGAGGATGGACGGCTGGTGGTACAGGTCGCGGACGACGGCGTCGGCGGGGCCGACCCGGCTCACGGATCCGGACTCCGCGGACTCGCCGACCGGGTCGAGGCGCTGAACGGCCGGCTCCGCGTGTGGAGCCCTGCCGGCGGGGGGACGAAGGTGCTGGCGGAGATCCCGTGCGCGTAGTCCTCGCCGACGACGCCGTCCTTCTGCGGGAAGGCGTGGCGCGCCTGCTGACGGAAGCCGGCTTCGACGTCGTCGGCCAGTGCTCCACCGCCGAGGATCTCCTCCTCAAGGTGCGCAGCTACTCCCCGGATGTCGCGGTGACCGACATCCGCATGCCTCCGACGCAGACGGACGAAGGCCTCCGGGCGGCGCTGGAGATCCGTTCGCGGCACCCGAAGGTCGGCGTGCTCGTCCTCTCCCAGCATGCCGACGTGGGCCTCGCCATGAAGCTCCTGGCCGAGAGTGCGGAGGGGGTCGGCTACATGCTGAAAGACCGCGTCGAGGACATCGACGAGTTCGCCGAGGCGGTGCGCCGGGTCGGACACGGAGGCTCGGTGATCGACCCCACGATCGTGTCGCAGCTCCTTGGCCGCCGCCGCGGCGACGATCCGCTCGAGCGGCTGACGCCGCGCGAGCGCGAGGTGCTCGAGCTCATGGCCGAGGGACGGTCGAACCAGGGCATCGCGGAGCGGCTCGTCGTGACCGAGCGGGCGGTGCAGAAGCACATCACGAGCATCTTCCAGAAGCTCGGGCTGCCCGCGGGCAGCGAGGACCACCGGCGGGTGCTCGCCGTGCTCGCCTTCCTGCGCTCGTAAGGCACGCACCCCTCGGGGTGCGTTTTCACGCACCCCGAGACGCCAGCAGGCCCCATTACCGTCCGCGCCGCGGGCTGCGACCGTGGCGACGTGGACGCAGCCGTCCCATCCGCGAGCGCAGGCGAACGAGGCCTAGCGGCCGTCGGACGCGAGTACGCCCTCGTCCTCGCCGGCCTGGGCGTCATCGCCCTCCACGTCGTCGACGACAACTTCCTGCAGCCCCAGCCGGGCACCTCGGCCGGCGACCACCTCGTCAGCGGCCTCGTTCCGCTCGCGGTGCTCGCCCTCGCCGTGGCCGTCTATGCTCGAGTCCGCGCAGGCCTCCGCGCGACGATCGCGCTGACGTTCGGGTTCCTGGCGACGGTCGGCGGCGCAGTCGAAGCGGGGTACTACACCGTGAAGATCGGGCCGTCCGGCGACGACTACACCGGGCTCCTGATGATCCCAGCCGGAGTCCTGCTCCTCTCCGTCGGCGTCTGGACCCTCTGGAGAACGAGGCGGCTCGACGACAGCCGGCGCTGGCGGTACCTGCGCCGATTCCTGATCGGCGTCGGGTCGTTCGTCGTCTTCTTCGAGCTCGTGCTCCCGATCGCGCTCTCCTACGGATATGCGCATACGGCGCGGCCCATCGTGCCCGCGGCCGATCTCGGGGTGCCCTACGAAGACGTGACGTTCACGACCAGCGACGGCCTCGAGCTCACCGGCTGGTACATCCCCTCGAAGAACGGCGCGACCGTGATCGCGTTCCCCGGTCGCAAGGGCCCGCAGAGACAGGCGAGGATGCTCGCCCGACACGGCTACGGCGTTCTTCTCTTCGACCGGCGCGGTGAGGGCGAGAGCGAAGGCGATCCCAACGCGCTCGGCTGGGCCGGCGACAGGGATCTGAAGGCAGCAATCGCGTACCTGCAGAGCCGGCCCGACGTCGACCCCGACCGTATCGGCGGCATCGGCCTCTCCGTCGGCGGAGAGCTCCTGCTCGAGACGGCGGCCGAGTCGGACGGGCTGAAGGCGGTCGTCTCGGAAGGCGCCGGGATCCGCTCGGCCCGCGAGGCGCTGCTCGTCCCGGGCACCGCGGAGACGCTTCAGCTTCCGGTGTGGCTGGTGTCGACGGCGGCGACCGCCGTCTTCTCAAATCACCTTCCGCCGCCGAACCTGAAGGACCTGGTCGGCCGCATCGCGCCCCGCCCGGTCTTCCTCATCTACGCCGGCCACGGCCAGGGCGGCGAGGAGCTCAGCGCCGACTTCTACGAGGCCGCCGGGGAGCCCAAGACGCTCTGGGAGATTCCGGAGGCCGGCCACACTGGCGGCATTGACACGCGGCCGGAGGAGTACGAGCAGCGCGTCGTCGCGTTCTTCGACGACGCGCTGCTCGAGGGCCGATGACCACACCACTGGAGGTGAGCAGCTTGGAACGCGTACGCAGGCTTCTCCGAAACGAGGTGCAGCCGATATGAGCGGGCGCCGGATCTTCTTCCTCGTGGCCGGGAGCGTCCTCGCCGTCATCGCCTTGGCGCTCGTGGCAGCCGGCGCCGGCCTTCTCTGGGTCCACTTCGAGAAGCGCGATTCCGACGGCTACTACTCGTCCGGGGCCGAGCGATTCCAGACGGACAGCTCCACGATCGTGTCGGAGAACCTCGACGTCGGAACCGACGGTCCCGACTGGCTCTTCGAGGAGGGGCGGCTGGCGACGATCCAGCTGCGGGGCTCGAGTGAGGAGCCGGGAAAGGAGATCTTCATCGGGATCGGGCCGACGGCGGACGTGAGCGACTATCTGGCCGGCACGTCCTACGACGTCGTCACGGACGTCAACTTCGACCCCTTCCGCGTCGACTACCGCCGGGAAGCGGGCAACCTCGCGCCGGAACCGCCGGGCACGCAGTCGTTCTGGGCGGCTTCCTCAGAAGGGGCGAGCACGCAAACACTCCGCTGGGAGTTCGACCAGGGGAACTGGTCGGCGGTCGTCATGAACGCCGACGCGTCGCCCGGCGTCGTCGTCGACGTCAGCGTGGGCGCGAAGGTCGGCTACATCCTCTGGATCGGCCTCGGTGTCCTCGTCATCGGTGCGGTCATCCTCGCCGGGGCCGCCGTCCTCATCTACTTCGGAGCGCGGAAGCCGACGGCCCCGGCCCAGCCCGCCTCGTTGGAAGGCACGTAAATGAACGGAAAGGAGAGCGCGATGGAGACGGTCCTCATCCAGAAGGAAGGCCGGGACGGCGCATCCTCGACCGGGGTGGTCAGCGCGAAGGACGTGACTCGCCGCTACGGCGAGGGGGACACGAGCGTCGACGCATTGCGCGGGGTCTCGCTCGAGGTCGTGAGTGGGAAGCTCACCGCTGTCATGGGCCCCTCAGGCTCCGGCAAGTCGACCCTGATGCACATCCTCGCCGGCCTCGACCGCCCGACCGAGGGCGAGGTCACCATCGCCGGCGAGACGATCACGGAGCTCGGCGACACCGAGCTGACGAAGCTCCGGCGCGAGCACATCGGCTTCATCTTCCAGTTCTTCAACCTGCTCCCCATGCTGACCGCGGAGGAGAACGTCGTCCTCCCGCTCGAGCTCGCCGGCATCAAGCCCGACCCCGCCTGGGTCGAGGAGCTGACCGGCAAGGTCGGGCTCAAGGATCGCCTCTCGCACCGCCCGTCGGAGCTCTCCGGCGGGCAGCAGCAGCGCGTGGCGATCGCCCGTGCGCTCGTCTCGCGGCCGACCGTCATGTTCGCGGACGAGCCGACCGGGAACCTCGACTCGACGACGGGCGGGGAGATCCTCGAGCTCATGCGCGAGTCGGTCACGAGCTTCGGGCAGACGACCGTCATGGTCACGCACGACGCTCACGCGGCGGCTATCGCCGACCGTGTCCTCTTCCTCGCCGACGGCCTCATCGTCAAGGACCTCGGTCGCTCGTCGGCGCGCGAGATCCTGGCGGCGATGGAGGAGGTGAGCCGGCAATGATCCGCGTCACGCTCAAGGGCCTGGCGGGGCGCAAGCTTCGCGCCCTCCTCACCGCACTGGCTGTCGTCCTCGGCGTGGCGATGGTGAGCGGCACGTACGTCCTCACCGACACGATCCAGAAGGCGTTCGACGGGATCTTCAGCGAGTCGTACGAGGGCACGGACGCCGTGATCAACGGCAAGCAGCTCGTCGACTTCTCCTCCAGCGGGCGGGCGACGGTCTCGGCGGAACTGCTCGACGAGGTCGGGGCGCTGCCGGAGGTGGAGGCGGCGGCCGGCGGAATCATCGATCTTCAGAGCAACTCGAACCCGGCGAAGTTCGTCGGCGAGAGCGGGAAGCCGCTCGGCGGCGACCCGACCTTCGGCATCGGACTCGACTCGAGCCAGCTCCGCTTCACCCCGCTCCGGCTCGTGGAGGGCGAGTGGGCCAAGGGCGCCCAGCAGGTCGTGATGGACGCCAACACCGCAGCCGACCATGGGTATGACGTCGGAGACACGGTCGGCGTCGCCACCCTCGGGCCGGTGAAGCAGTACGAGATCACGGGCGTGACAAAGTTCGGCTCGGTCGACTCGATCGGCGGCGCCACGATCGCCGTCTTCGACGTTCCCACCGCGCAGACGCTCTTCAAGAAAGAGGGGCGCTTCGACGGGATCTCGGTCGCAGCGAAGGAGGGCGTCTCGTCGGACGAGCTCGTGGGTGCGATCCAGCCGCTCCTGCCGGCCGAGGCCGAGGTCAAGACGGGGGAAGCCCAGGCCGCGGCCGACTCGGAGGACACGAACGAGGGAATCAGCTTCATCACGTACATGCTGCTCGGGTTCGGCGGGGTCGCGCTCTTCGTCGGCGCGTTCGTCATCTTCAACACCCTCTCGATCACGGTCGCCCAGCGAACGCGCGAGTTCGCCACCCTGCGGACGCTCGGGGCCTCCCGGCGCCAGGTGCTCCGCTCGGTCATCCTCGAGGGCTTCGTCATCGGCCTCCTCGCCTCGGTGGTCGGGCTCTTCCTCGGGCTCGCGCTCGGCAAGGGGATGAACTCGCTGTTCGTCGCCTTCGGGATCGACCTGCCGCAGGCGGGCACGGTGTTCGCGACCCGGACGATCGTCGTCAGCCTGCTCGTCGGCACGGTCGTCACCGTGCTCGCGAGCCTCGCGCCGGCCTTCCGGGCCACGCGCGTGCCGCCGATCTTGGCGGTGCGGGAAGGGTCGACGCTCCCACGGTCGCGCTTCGCTCCGTACGCTCCTTACGTCGCCCTCGGCACGATCGTCGTGGCCGTCGGGGCGCTCGGGGCCGGGCTCTTCGCGAACGGTCTCGGGACAAAGAGTGTCCTGCTCCTGCTCGGGCTCGGCGTGATCGGGCTCTTCGTCGGCGTCGCCCTCCTGTCGTCCCGGCTGGTGAAGCCGCTTGCGGCCCTGGTCGGCTGGCCCGCCGGCCGCTTGGCCGGCTCGTCCGGGCGCCTCGCCCGCGAGAACGCCGTCCGCAACCCGAGTCGGACGGCGGCGACGGCGGCCGCGCTCATGATCGGGCTCGCGCTCGTGACTGTCGTGGCGGTGCTCGGCTCGAGCCTTCGCAACTCGGCCCAATCGGCGGTCGAGAAGCAGATCGACGCCGACTACGTCGTCACGCACGAGAACGGCTTCGACCCGTTCCCCGTGGAGGCGGGGGAGGCCGTGACCGACGCCGACGGCGTGGAACTGGCCTCGCAGGTGCGCTTCGACCAAGCGCGCGCCGCGGACTCGGAGGTCGACGTCACCGGGATCGACCCGACCACGATCTCCCGCTTCTACGACTTCGAGTGGGCGCAGGGCTCCGAAGGGGCGCTCGACCGGCTCGGCGGCGACGGTGCGATCGTGCAGCAGCAGTTCGCCGACGACCACGATCTCTCGCTGGGCAGCCGCTTTCCCATCGAGACGGCGAGCGGGGACACGTTGAGGGTCGTCGTGCGCGGCATCTACGATCCGCCCGAGCTCGATCAGCTGCTCGGCGCGCTCAGCGTCAGCCAGCGGAACTTCGACGCGAGCTTCCTACGACCGAGGAACCTCTTCACCTTCGTGAACGTGTCCGGCGGCGAAACCGCCGCCACGACGGACGCGCTCGAAGGAACGCTGGCGGGATTCCCCGACGCCAAGCTCCACACCGAATCGGACTTCGTCACGAGCCGGACGAAGGAGTTCTCGACTCTCCTGAACCTCCTCTACGTGCTGCTCGCGTTCTCGGTGGTCGTGAGCCTGTTCGGGATGGTGAACACGCTCGTCCTCTCGGTGTTCGAGCGGACGAGGGAGCTGGGGATGCTCCGTGCGGTCGGCATGACGCGACGGCAGGCGCGGCAGATGATCCGCCACGAGAGTGTCATCACTGCTCTCATCGGGGCCGCCCTGGGGCTGCCGCTCGGCATCTTCCTCGCCGGCCTGGTGACGGAGGCGCTCTCGCAGTTCGGTGTCGGCTTCTCGCTTCCCATCGGGACGCTCATCATCTTCCTCTGCGTCGCGATCGTCGCCGGAGTTCTCGCGGCGATCCTGCCAGCGCGGCGTGCATCGCGCCTCAACGTGCTCGAGGCGCTCCAGTACGAGTAGCGAGGCCGAGGGCGGCTCCCGGCGGCGGGGGCCGCCCTCACATCGGGCGCAAGGCGTCCCCGAGGGCGTCCTCGCAGGCCGCGGTCCGCTCGGAGCCGGCGAGCCGGCACGTGACGTAGCCGTAGCCGAGCTCGATCCCAGGCCGGCGGAAGCCGAAGCCCGAGAAGCCGCCGATGCGGCCGAGGCCGAAGGAGCCGTCGTCGTCGACGCGGAGGCCGAGACCCCACGCGGCGTCCTCCTCGAGGAGCTCGTCCCGGCCGCTCGCGTGCGGGCGCAGTGCGTCCTCGACGGTCTCGGGCCGGAGGAGCCTCACAGCGTCGAGCTCACCACCGGCGGCGAGGCCGCCGTAGAAGCGAGCGATCGCACGCGCGGTCGCGTGGCCGTTGACGGCGGGCACTTCGGCCGCGCGGTAGGCCGCCGAGTTGACGACGTCGACGTCCAGCATGCCGGGAGGGTTGTCGAGCGAGGCCGCGAGCCAGCGCCGCGGGTCGTCGAGGATCGAGCGCCTCCAGAGGCCGCCCTCGTCGACGAGCCGCGCAGCGCGCGCCTGCTCGGCCGGGCCGAGGCCGACGTGGAAGTCGAGCCCCCACGGGGAGGCCAGCTCGTCGGCCAGGAAGCGGCCGAGCGTCCGTCCGTCGACGCGGCGAACGACCTCGCCGACGAGGTGGCCGTAGAACCCGGCGATCTCGCCGTGCCGCGTGCCCGGCTCCCAGAGCGGAGGCTCCGCGGCGAGCAGGGCGGTCAGGCGTTCCACGCGTGCGCGATCGTGCTCTCCTGCCAGGGCCGGCGCTCGACCGGGTCGGCGAGACCCGCCCAGAGATCCACGACGAGGCGGCCGTTCAGATGCACGGCGACGGCGGCGCCGAGCTCGCCTCGCTCGTCGAAGCCGCGCGCGAACTCCTCGCCCACGAGGGCGAGCCCGGGATCGCAGGCTCCATGCACCTCGACGCTCACCAACGCAGCATGCCTGGGTGGGCGGAAGCGGAGACTGACACTCGCCGGACTCGTGCTATTCTCGACGCGAAAACCAGAGCGAGTCCGGTCTGCGCGAAGCGCCTTCCTTACCCGTTCGTGAGTGTTTGGTAGGGAGGTGTTTTTTATGGCCAGCGGAACCGTCAAGTGGTTCAACGACAGCAAGGGGTACGGCTTCATCACCCCTGACGAGGGCACGAAGGATCTCTTCGTGCACCATTCGAACATTGCCGGTGAGGGATTCAAGACCCTCGCCGAGGGCATGCGCGTCGAG
>JAIBJN010000052.1 GCA_020029595.1 Actinomycetota bacterium
GGCTGAGCCTCCCAAGTAACACGGTGTTACGTGGGAGCGGCTCGCTCCAACTAGCCGCGCAGGAGCTCGTAGCCCTCGGCGAGGAAGGGGGTGCGGTCGACGAGGGCGGCGATCTCGTCCGGCGCGAAGACGCCCTCCTCGGTGACGAAGCGGGTGATGCGGCCGGGTGGAGTGAGGTCGACGCGCTCCTCGTCGGGCTGGTACGGCATGCTGGGGGCGAGCTTCAGCACCTCGCAGGCGACGATCACGGGCACCTTGGCCTTCGTCGCGGCCTTCGTCAGCCCGCTTGTCTTGATCTTGTTCAGGAGCGAGCCGTCGCGGAAGACCGTGTCCGCGCCGAGGAGGAGGAGGTCGACCGTGCCGACGGCGTGCTCCGCGTCCTCGTCGGCGACGATCTCGGTCGTCAGGCCCGCGCCGGCCAGCTCCTCGGCGAAGGCGCGCCCTTCGCCGATCGGCTCCGAGGCCGTGCAGACGACACGACCCGGGGCGCCGTGGATGAGCGCCTCGCGCGCGGTCGCCGAGGCCGAGTGCGTCATGACGATCCTCTCCTCCAGCTCCGGAGCGAGGAGGACGGCGATCGTCGCGGCGGCGCGCTCGCGGGAGCCGAGGAGGGCGTTGGCCTCCTCGACAAGCTGCTCCGGGGTCCGGCCGGCGACGAGGACGCGGCCCAGCGCCCCGGCGATGGCGCCGATCGCCGGGCGGGCGCGCACGAGCTCCCGCGCGAGCGGCAACGGGTCCTCGCCCCGCTGGACGGCCTCGACGACCGCCTCGACCGCCTCCTTGGCGAGCCAGCTCGCGCCGTGGGTCTCGTCGGCGGCTATGCGCTCGACTCGTGCAGCGAGTACGGCGTCCACGAGACGGCTAGCGTACCTGGAATGAGGTGGAGGATGACCATTCTCGGCACGGTGGTCACGGTCGTCTCCGGCTACATCGCGCTTCGGAACGTGAACTTCGCGGAGGTCTGGGACACGCTCCGGTCGAGCGATTACTGGTGGCTCCTGCCGGCTTTCGCAGCCATGGCCCTCGCGATCTTCGTGCGGGCGTTGCGGTGGCGGTACCTCTTCGTCCGGGAGCGGCGGCCGGGGCTCTGGCCGCTCAGCGAAGCGCTCCTCATCGGGCACTTCTTCAACACGGTGCTCCCCGCGCGGGCCGGTGACCTCGCGCGTGTGGCCGCGATCAACCTCCGCAGCGGCACCTCGCGGGCCGAGGCGCTCGCGACGGTCGTGGTCGAGCGCGTCTTCGACGTCCTCGCGCTGCTCCTGCTCCTCTTCCTGGCGCTGCCCTGGCTCCCCGAGGTGACGTGGGTGCGGACCGCTGCGATCGCGGCGGTGATCCTGGGAATCGCCTTCGGCGCCTGCGTCGTCGTGCTGACCCTCTACGGCGAGCGGCCGCTGCACTTCCTCCTCAAGCCGCTCGGACGGTTGCCCTTCCTCTCGGAAAGGCGACTCGAGCACGCGGCGGCGGACCTCGCGACGGGTCTCATGGGCCTGCGCCGCGCGCACCTCGGCGGGACGAGCTTCGTGCTCACGGTCGTCTCGTGGCTCCTCTTCTCGCTCTCGTTCTGGCTCGTGACGCTCTGCTTCGACTTCGGCCTCCCGCCGGGCGCGGGCCTCCTCGTCGTCATCGCCACGGGCTTCTCGCTCATCCTCCCCACGGCTCCCGCCGGGCTCGGGGTCTTCGAGGCGGCGACCGTCGTGGCGCTGGCCGCCTACGACGTGCCCAAGTCCGAAGCGCTTTCCTATGCGCTCGTCCTCCACGCGCTCAACATCGTGCCCTTCCTCGTCGCCGGAGGCCTGGTGCTGAACGTCCACGGCGTCCGCGCCGGCCGTCGCGTCGGGCCCGAGGCGCGCGAGCTGTGAGAACCCGTTTGACCCGGCTCTGCCGGTGGTAGCCTGGCGCGGATGGCGAAGCCGAAGCCCGTGGCGGAGCCCGCTCCACGAGCGGTCCAGACGCTGCCCGAGATCAGCCTCGTCGTCCCCGTCTACAACGAAGAGCGGACGCTCGAGGAGGTATGCCGGCGCGCGACGGCGACTCTCGAAGAGCTGGGGAAGCCCTTCGAGCTGATCGTCGTCGACGACGGCTCGCGCGACGGGACCTGGGCCGTCGTGGAGCGCCTGGCCGCCGGCGACGGCCGCGTCCGCGCGGTCCGCTTCAAGCGGAACTTCGGGCAGCATCCCGCGATGCACGCCGGCCTCGTCCGCGCCCGCGGGGACGTCGTCGTGACCATGGACGCCGATCTCCAGAACGTTCCCGAGGACCTCCCGCGCCTGATCGCCGCGGTCGAGGGCGGGGCCGACGTCGCGAGCGGCCGCCGTCGAGGGCGAGACGACTCCTGGGGCCGGACGCTCCCCTCGAAGCTGGTCAACGGCATGCTCCGCCGCTTCACCGGGGTTTCGATCGCCGACTTCGGCTGCGCGTTCAACGCCTACTCCCGCTCGGCGCTCGAGCCCGTGCTCGGCGTCATCGGCAAGCAGAAGTTCACGAAGGCGCTCGTCCTCTCCGCGGGCGCGAGCGTCGTCGAGGTCGACCTCTCGCACCAGGCGCGGGCGGACAGCTCGCGGTACTCGCCGTTCCGCCTCATCCGGCTCGCGCTCCACATCCTGGCGGGCTTCTGGCCGCAGCCGATCCAGTGGGCCGGTGTCCTGATCGGCGCGATCTGCGCCCTGCTCGCGATCGCGGTCGGCGTCTGGGGGATCATCTTCTGGGTCGTCCAGGGCGACTTTCCCGGGCTCCTCTTCCTCGGCGGCCTCGTGCTCGGCGTCCTCGCCGTGCAGGGGTTCATCCTCGCCCTCGTCGGCGAGTACCTCGGGAGGATCCAGCGCGACGTCGAAGGCCGGCCCCTCTACACGATCGACCAGGAGCTCGGGGAGTGAAACCGGTGAGCGCGCCGCCGGCCCCCGTCGAGACGGTGGCATCCGAGGACGCGGAGGTCGCGGCCTACTTCGACGAGTTCGCCGCGGTCGACGACCGCTGGGCCCGGCGGAATCGCGGCTACCACGAGCAGATCGAGCTCGTCTACCGCTTCCTCGTCCCACCGGGCTCGACCGTCCTCGAGATCGGCTGCGGCGGGGGAGACCTCCTCGCCGCTCTGCGGCCGAGCGACGGGCTCGGGGTGGACGTCAGCGCTCGCATGGTGGAGCTGGCCCGCTCGCGCCATCCGGGCCTGGAGTTCGTGCAGGCCTCGGGCGAGCGGCTCGACGCGGGCAGGACGTTCGACTACGTCGTCCTCTCCGACCTCGTCCCGTACGCGCACGACCTCGTGGCGCTCTTCGAGACGCTGCGGCGCCACTCGCACCCGCGGACGCGTGTGATCGTCAACTCCTACAGCCAGGTGTGGCGCCCGCTCATCCGCGTCGCCGAGCTCCTGCGGCTGAAGGCGCGCAAGCCGGTGCGGAACTGGGTCACGCCGCACGACCTGGTGAACGTCCTCGGGCTGGCCGGGTTCGAGCCGGTGACGGGCACGCGCCGCATCCTCCTCCCGAAGCGAGTGCCGCTCCTCGGAACGGTGATGAACGGCTTCGTCGCGAACCTGTGGCCGTTCAATCACCTCTGCTTGACGAACTGGATCGTCGCCCGCCCGCTGCCGGCTCCGGAGAGCGAGCTGACCGTCTCCGTCGTCTGCCCCTGCCGGAACGAGGCCGGGAACGTGCGCGCGGCCATCGAGCGGCTGCCGGAGATGGGCCGGGCGACCGAGCTCGTCTTCGTCGAGGGCGGCTCGATCGACGACACGCGCGGCGAGATCGAGCGCCAGATAGCCGCCCATCCCGAGCACGACGTCTCGCTCGTCGTCCAGCGGGGGCGGGGGAAAGGGGATGCCGTCCGCGAGGGCTTCGCGGCCGCCAAGCACGAGGTGCTGATGATCCTGGACGGGGATCTCAGCGTCGCCCCGGAGGATCTGCCGAAGTTCTACCGCGTCCTCCAAGACGGCCGGGCGGAGCTCGTCAACGGCTCACGCCTCGTCTACGACCTCGAGTCGGGGTCGATGCGCTTCCTCAACCTGCTCGGGAACAAGCTCTTCTCGGCCCTCTTTCGCCTGATCGTCGGGCAGCAGATGAAGGACACGCTCTGCGGCACGAAGGTGCTCCACCGCGACGACTACGCGCGGATCGCGGCGGGGCGCGCCTACTTCGGCGACTTCGACCCGTTCGGGGACTTCGACCTCCTGCTCGGCGCCGGCCGACTCGCGCTCCGCATCGCCGACCTGCCCGTCCGCTACCACGCCCGCACCTACGGGCAGACGAACATCAGCCGCTTCCACCACGGCCTGCTGCTCCTCCGGATGACCGCCTTCGCCTTCTGGAAGTTCCGGGTCGGGATCTTCCAGCGGCGCGCGGGCTAAGAACTCATTTCGAAATGACGCCTCGTCGCCGGGGTGCGCTGGGCGAGTGCGAGGCAAGGACGCAGGGCGTGCTCGTAGCCGGAGGCTACGGGCGCGACCGAGGACGGGTCAGCGCACGCTCCAGCGCGGCCAGCGGCCGGTAGGCCGCGTCGGGCACGAGCCTCCGTCCGGAGAAGCCGCCGGAGAGCGGATAGAGGAGGAGCGCGAGGCGGCGACGCTCGACGATCCGGAGCTCGGGCCAGCGCCGGCGAAACTCGTCTGCCTCCCGAAAGAAGACGAGCGTCGTCCGCGCCTGGTTCGAGGCGAGCGGCGCGGCGGAGACCTCCTCCTCCGCGCCGAAGGCGGAGGCGGAGAGGTCGGTGCGCTCGTGATGGAAGAGGCGGTAGGCCGGAGTGGAGACGGGCGAGCAGTACGGATCGAGGACGATCACCCGCCCGCGGGGCGCGAGGGTACGCCGCGTCTCGTCGAGGAAGGCGGCGGGCCGCCCGAGGTGATGGAAGACGTCGACGAGGACGAGGTTGGCAAGCGAGCGGTCCTCGTACGGCAGCCGCTCGGCGTCGATGACCTCGTCCGCCCACGGGGTCGGCTCGACGTCGGTCGCGACGACCAGCGGGAAGCGCTGCTTGAGCCTGCCGATTCCCGCGCCCAGCTCGACGGTGTCTCCCGGGACGGCGGCAAGCCTGCCCCCGATCTCCTCGTACCAGTCGTTGTAGAGGCGGCGTACGAGCGGGCGCGCGTTCCACGCGTCGAGCTGCGACTGGAGCGTCTCCTGGAGGTCCACCGCCGGCGAGGCTAGCGGGCCTTGGGCGCCAGGCACGGGGCGAGCCGCCTCCCGCGCGTCTGGATGAGATAGGCGCCGTCGGCCTGCGCGTCCTCGAGCGTCTTGCGGGAGAAGGCGAGCCTGGCGACGGCGACGTCAGGCGGGCGGCGCTCGTCGGCGAGCTGGGAGCCGTAGAACGGGAACTCGCGCTGCGCTTCGACGAGCTCTTCCTGCGTCAGGAGCCACGCGCGCCCGTCCGTGCCCTCGGCCACGACGTACACGCGCTCGCACTCGCCCGCGCTCGGCTGCGAGAGGCGGATGAACGGGTGTCCCGGCAGGTGCCACGCGATCGGCCCGGTCTTCGAGAAGCGGGCATGGACGACGAGCGGGGACTCCGGTGTCCAGCCCAGCTCCACGAGCGCCTCGCTGACGTCGTCGTACGGGGTGCGGCCGAGCTCGCGGTCGATCGAGTACGCCCAGACGGCCAGGGCGGCGAGGCCGATCCCGGCCGCCACGGCGAGCGGCCGGATGGGGATGGCCGCGACGAGCGCGGCCAGCGCGATCGCCGCGAACGGCGCGACGACGAGGAGGTTGCGCGTGTCGAAGATGCGCAGCCCGGCGATCCAGACGAGTGACGTCACGAGCCAGGGGACGACGACGAGGAGCGCGCAGAGCCTCCCCTCCGCCCGGCGGGCGAGGACGCCGACCCCGGCGAAGACGGCGAAGAAGAAGCCGACCCGGGCCGGGAAGCCCGGCCCTTCTCCCTGCCACACCGATCCGCTGGCGAAGAACGTGGAGTAGACGTTCAGGGTCCGCCTGATCCCGAAGGGCGGGAAGTACTGGTTCACCCGGCCCGCCTGGTACAGCACGATCGGGAGCCAGACCAGGAGCGGTATGAGGCCCACAGCGACTGCGGCGGTCGTCCGCATGCGCGTGTCGCGCTCGTGCGGGGTGAGCCAGAGCCAGAGGAGGCCCGTGAAGAGGGGGAGCAGGAAGAAGTAGTGCGTCATCGAGCCGACGGCGACGAACGCGCCGAGCGCGACGAGCCGCCTTCGCTCCGGCCGCTCGAGGACCCATTCGAAGACGAGTGGGAACGCGGCCGTGAGGAGCATCAGCATGGCGTAGGCCCGCAGCTCCTTGCCGTGCAGCACGAACTGGAAGCCGAGGGCGACGAGGAGCCCGGCGAGCGCCGCCGCCCAGAGGGGCAGGAGCCGGCGCGCGTAGAGAACGACGAGCGCGACGAGCCCGGCGCTCATGAGCACCGAGAGCAGGCGCACTGCCCCCATCGTGGCCAAGGGGTCGAAGGCCCCGCTCGCGGAAGCGAGCCCGCTGCCGACCTCGTGAGCGGCCCGGGCGGTGAGGAACCAGAGCGGGGGAGAGGACTCATGGCGGACGCGCGCCAGGGTCCCCCGCACAGTCGGCGCCGTGATCGCCTTCCCCGATCCGACCTCGTCCCCCCAGAGCGACTCGCCGATCGCGTCGGGGGCGCGGACGGCGACCGTCAGGACGACGAGGATCGCGATCACGGTCCAGACGGCGCCATTGCGCCTGAGGTGCTCTCGCATCCGCTCTACCGCGCGGCCGGCAGCTGCAGCTCCGCGCGCTCTCCGACGTACCAGCGCACCGTCCGCTCCAGCCCCTCGCGGAGCGCCGTGCGCGCCCGGAAGCCGAAGAGCTCGGCGGCGCGCGAGACGTCCAGCCGGCGTCTCGGCTGGCCGCCCGGCCGGGAGGTGTCCCACTCGATCTCGCCCTCGAAGCCGGTAAGCTCGGCGACGAGGCCGGCGAGGTCGCGGATCGCGATCTCCTCGCCGGTGCCGAGGTTGACCGGCTCGGCGCCGTCGTAGCGGTCGGCTGCGAGGAGGAGCGCCTCGGCGCAGTCCTCGACGTAGAGGAACTCGCGCGTGGGCGACCCGTCCCCCCAGAGCGTCACCCGCTCCTCTCCCCGCGCCTTGGCCTCCGCCATCTTGCGGATGAGCGCGGGGATGACGTGCGACGTCTCCAGGTCGAAGTTGTCCCGCGGCCCGTAGAGGTTCACGGGCAGGAGATAGATGGCGTTCAGGCCGTACTGCTCGCGGTAGGCCTGCGCCCCGGTCAGGAGCGCGCGCTTGGCGACGCCGTACGGCGCGTTGGTCTCCTCGGGGAAGCCGTCCCAGAGGGCCTCCTCCCGGAAGGGCACGGGGGTGTCCTTCGGGTACGCGCAGATCGTCCCCACGAGCACGAGCTTCCCGACGCCGACCCGGCGGCTCGCCTCGAGGACGTTCGCCCCCATCAGCAGGTTCGCGTACCAGTAGCGCCCGGGGTTCTGCCGGTTGGCGCCGATGCCTCCCACCTCGGCGGCGAGGTGGAAGGCGAGCTCGGGGCGCGCCTCCTCGAGGAGCTCCTCGGCGGCGCGGGGGTCCGTCAGGTCGCGGTCGGTGCTCCGGGGGACGACGGGCTCGACTCCCCGCTCCCGCAGGCGCTCGACGAGGTGCGAGCCTAGAAAGCCGGCCCCACCGGTGACAAGGGCCTTCACGTGCTCGGGAGCGACGCCGTCTCGGCCGGGGCCCAGTCGACGCGCCCGATCCACCGGCCGCGGTTCGCCGCGTACCAGGCGATCGTCTTCGAGATGCCCTCTTCCCAGGAGACGAGCGGCTCCCAGCCGGTCTCGGCGTGGAGCTTCTCGTAGCCAACCCGCAAGGCCATCACGTCGGAGGCCCCCGGCCGGAAGCGCTCCGGGACGCTGACGAGCTCGCGCTCCGGCCAGTAGCCCTCGTCCTCGCCGATCTGGAGGATGAGCCTCGCCCAGTCGCGCATGGAGATGTTGCGCCCGGCGCCGTAGCAGTAGACGTCGCCGGGGACGCCGTGGAGGGTGACCGCCAGGTGGCCTCGAACCCCGTCGCCGCAGAAGCAGAAGTCACGCATCGGCTCGAGGTTCCCGAGCTCGACCCGCGGGAGCTCGAGCGCCTGCGTGACCACCGTGCCGGTGACGTAGCGAGGGTTCTGGCGCGGGCCGTAGTTGTTGAACATTCGCGTCACGACTCCCGGGAGACCGTAGGCGTCGTGGTAGTTCATGGTCAGGAAGTCGGCGGCGACCTTCGCGGTCGCGTAGATCGACTTGGGATTGATGGGCGAGCGCTCGTGGAGGACGAGCGCCCCGTCCTCGTCGAAGTCGTGGAGGTGGCGGACGGGCTCGTGGACGTTGCCGTACTCCTCGGACGTGCCCGCCGTGTTCACCTTCTGCACCTGCACGCCGCTCGAGACGAGCGCCTGCAGGAGGTTGAGGGTGCCGACGGTGTTCGTCAGCACCGACTCGTAGGGTCGGTGCCACGACTCGCCGACGTGGGCCTGCGCGGCGAGGTGGAAGACGAACGGCCTGTCGGGCGCGTCCGCCAGGGCCCGGACCAGCAGATCGACGGAGTGGCGGTCATTGATGTCGCCCCAGTGGACGGTCACTGCCCCTCGCAGATGGCCGATGTTGTTGAGCGCCCCGCTCGACGTCGCCCGCACGAAGGCGTGAACGTTCGCGCCGAGCGCGACGAGCGCCTCGGTCACGTGAGAGCCCATGAAGCCGTCCGCGCCCGTGACGAGCGCGGTCCGTCCCTCGAAGGCGCCGAAGTCGGCGCGGAGGGCGTCGAGGTCGCTCTCGCTCCAGCTGTGCTTCTGCGTAGACACTGGTTCGGTCGAGGGATGATTGTGCCTTAAGAGAGGCGCCGACCGGCCCCTCGGTACAATCGGCGCCCGTGCGCAAGCGCATCCTCGTGACCGGCGGCGCCGGCTTCATCTCCTCGAACTTCATCCGTCACCTCCTGACGGCGACGCCGCACGACGTCGTCTCGCTGGACGCGCTCACGTATGCGGGCAACGTCGACAACCTCACGGATCTGATGGGGCACGAGCGCCTTTCGTTCGTGCACGGGGACGTCAGAAACCGCGAGCTTGTCGCCGAGATCGTCCGCGAGGTGGACGTGATCGTGAACGCGGCGGCCGAGTCGCACGTGGAGAAGTCGATCCTCGAGGGCGCCCGCGAGTTCGTGACGACGAACGTCGAGGGGACGCAGATCCTCCTCGACGCCGTCCGCGAGCACCCGGTGGAGCGCTTCGTCCTCATCTCGTCCAGCGAGGTGTACGGGACGGCGGAGCGGGAGCCCATGGACGAGGAGCACCCGCTGAACCCTCGCAGCCCCTATGCCGCGACGAAGGCGGGAGCGGACCGTCTCGCCTACGCCTACCACGTCACCTACGGGCTCCCGATCGTGATCGTGCGCCCGTTCAACAACTACGGCCCGTACCAGCATCCGGAGAAGGTCGTCCCGCGCTTTATCACGCAGGCGCTCGCCGACCTGCCGCTCACGGTTCACGGCGACGGCCATGCGACCCGCGACTGGCTCTACGTCGAGGACCACGCGGAGGCCATCGACGCCGTCCTCGCCGCCGACGTCTCCGACGTGGCGGGAGAGGTCCTGAACCTCGCCACGGGCGTCGACATCTCGGTTTCCCGGATCGCCGACCTCGTCCTCGAACAGCTGGGGAAGCCCGCTGCGCTCAAGGCGAACGTCCCCGAGCGGCCGGGTCAGGTCGACCGTCACATCGGGTCGACGGAGAAGGCCGAGCGGGTGCTCGGCTGGCGCGCGCGCACGTCCTTCGAGGACGGCCTCGAGCGCACCATCGCCTGGTACGAGCAGAATCGTCTCTGGTGGGAATCAGCCCAAGCGGAACAGACGGCGAGCGGAAGCGCCTCCTCGTCCTAGGGGCCGGGCCGGCCCAGGTCGGGCTCCATCGCGCGGCCCGGGAGCGGGGGCTCTTCGTCATCGCCTGCGACCGCGATCCGACGGCGGTCGGCTTCGAGTACGCGGATCGCCGCGCGGTCGTCTCGGTGGAGGACGAGGCGGCGGTCAGCCAGCTCGCGCGCGCGGAGCAAGTGGATGGCATCCTCGCCCCCGGGATCGACTGGCCCGTGGCGATCGCGGCCCGCGTCGCCGCGCACGCCGGGCTCCCGCATCCGCTTGCGCCGGAGACCGCGGCGCTCACCGTCCTCAAGCACCGCCAGCGGAAGCGCCTCGCCGAGCACGGCGTGCCTCAGCCTCGCTTCGAGGTCGCGAACGCGGCGACGGACCGGCTGCCGGTGCCCGGCGTCGTCAAGCCGGTCGACCGCCAGGGCCAGAAGGGTCTTTCCGTCGTCGCGGACCGGGGCGAGCTCGAGGAGGCGATCGCCCGCGCCGTGGAAGCCTCCAGGAACGGGCTTGCGCTCGTCGAGGAGCTCGTGACGGGGCCCGAGGTGACCGTCAACGCCTTCTCCGTCGAGGGTCGCTTCCAGCCGCTCACGGTCACCGACCGGCTCACCGCCGACGGGCGGGCCTTCGGCGTCGCGCTCGCGCACGCCTGGCCGAGCGCGCATCCGGTCGAGCAGGCGGTCGAGGCGGCGCGCCTCGCGGCCGATGCTCTGGGAGTGACCGACGGCCCGACCTACACCCAGATCGTACTCAGCCCGGACGGCCCGCGCGTGATCGAGCTCGCAGCCCGCCTGGGCGGCGGGCACGACGCCGAGCTTTGCCGCGCCGCGCTCGGGATCGACCTGAACGGCCTCGCGCTCGCAGCCGCCCTCGGCGAGCCGATCGAGATCCCCGAGCCCGAGCCGGCCGGGGGCGCGTGCGTCCGCTTCCTCGTTCCTCCGGAGGGCGTTCTCGAGAAGGTCGAGGGCGTGGAGGAGGCGCGGGCTCTCGACGGAGTCGTCCACGCCCGCGTCTACCGCTCGGCCGGTTGGCGCTTCGGCCCGTTCCGGCGCGGCAACGACCGGGCCGGCTTCGTCCTCGCGCGCGGCGATTCCCGCGACGACGCGCTCGCGCGCGCCGACCGCGCGGCCGAGCTCATCCGCCTGCGGACCGCCGATGCAGAGGCTCTCCTCGAGGCGTAAGACGCTTCTCTCCTTCCAGCCGCCGGCGATCGGCGAGGAGGAGATCGAGGCCGTCGCGGAGACTCTCCGCAGCGGCTGGCTCACGAGCGGGCCGCGGACGGAGGAGCTCGAGAGCCGCTTCGCGGAGTACGTCGGCGCCCGCCAGGGAATCGCGCTCGCCTCAGGGACTGCGGCGATGCACCTCTCGCTCCTGGCCGCGGGCGTCGGGCCGGGCGACGAGGTCTTGACGACGCCGATCACGTGGCCGGCGACCGCGAACGTGATCGTCCACTGCGGCGCCCGCCCGGTCTTCGTGGACGTCCGCGAGGTCGACCTGAATGTCGACCCGAAGGCCGCGGCCGCGGCGGTCACCGGGGGGACGAAGGCGATCCTGCCCGTCCACCTCGCCGGGCAGCCGTGCGACCTCGATCCGCTCCTCGCGCTCGGCCTCCCGGTGATCGAGGACGCCGCCCACGCGACCGAGTCCGTCTACCGCGGGCGCAAGGTAGGCGCCATCTCCCTCGCCACGTGCTTCTCGCTCTACGCGACGAAGAACGTCGCCGCAGGGGAGGGGGGCATTGTGACTACCGACGACGACGAGGTCGCTGACACGATCCGCAACCTCCGGCTCATGCGCCGGGGCGAGGGCTCGCTCTACGACGTGACCGTGGCCGGCTTCAAGGCGAACCTCTCGGACGTCCTCGCGGCCGTCGCGCTCTGCCAGCTCGCGAAGGTCGAGGAGCACGCCGAGATCCGCCGCCGCCACGTGGCAGCCTACGACGCCGCGGTGGCCGAGCTGCCCGGGATCGAGCCGCTCGCCCGCGATCCCCGCGACCGCCATGCCCTCCACCTCTATGTCGTCCGCATCGACGCCGAGCGGGCAGGCGCCGACCGCGACGCCTACCAGCGTTCCCTGCGCGAGGAGAACATCGGGACGAGCATCCACTTCCTCCCGGTGCACCGGCTCACGTACTACCGCGAGCGGTATCCGGACCAGCCGCGCCTTCCGGTCGCGGAGCGAGCGGGGGACGAGGTGCTCTCGCTCCCGCTCTCGCCGGCGCACTCGGATGCCGACGTGGAGGACGCGATCGACGCACTTCGTCGCCTGCACGGCCGCTTCGCAGGCCGGTAGCGGCGATGAGCCGTCCGCTCAAGCTCACAATCCAGATCCTCGTCAGCGGCGGGGTGATCGCCTTCCTGCTCTGGCGGATCGACGTCGCGCAGACGATCGACATCCTCCGCGAGAGCCGGTGGGGCTACGTCGCCGCGGCGCTCGCCATCTTCATCGGGACGACGTGGCTCATGACCTGGCGCTGGAGCGCCCTCCTCGCCGCCAAGGGCGTGCACGAGCCGTTCGGCTGGCTCCTGCGCTTGTACTTCGTGAGCTACGCGGCCGGACAGGTGCTCCCGACCGCGGTCGGCGGCGACGCCGTTCGCATCATCGAGCACTCCCGCCGCCGCCCGGATGCGAGGGCCGACGCGGCGGGCGCCGTCGTCATGGAGCGGATCCTCGGCTCGGCGGGGACGCTCGTCCTCGTGGCGATCGGCCTGGCCGTCGCGGCCGGGCGCTACGACGGTGTCCGCCTTCTCTTCATCCTCGAGTTCGCCTTCGTGGCGGCGATGGTCGTCCTCGGGCTCCTCCTGTTCTCACGCCGCCTCGGGAACCAGCTCGAAGCGCGCCTCTTCCCGCTCGGGCGGCGCATCCGGGTCGAGCGCCCGCTCAAGAGCCTCTACTGGGCGATGCACGAGTACCGCCTGCGCCCCGGCGTGCTCCTGGCCGTGCTCGGCGTGACGGTCGTCTCCCAGCTCCTCCGCGTCATCGCCATCTGGCTCTGCGGCGAGGCCGTCGGGGTGGACGTCTCGCCGATCGTCTACATCATCCTCGGGCCGCTCCTCTTCCTCGTGCAGATGATCCCGTTCACGCTCAACGGCCTCGGGGTCCGCGAGGCGTTCTTCGTCGTCTTCCTAGGCCGCTTCGACGTCCCGGCCGACGCCGCGTTCGCTGCTGGCTTCCTCTACTTCGCCGTCACGATCGCCACCTCGCTCCCCGGCGGCGTCATCCTCCTCTGGCGAAGCGTGCGGCCCGCGGCGCCGGCCCAGTGAGCAGCATCTCGATCGTCATCGTCTCGTTCAACGCGCGGGAGCATCTCGAGCGTTGCCTCGCAGCGGTCGCCGGCGGGGCGCACGAGGTGGTCGTGGTCGACAACGCGTCGGCCGACGGCAGCCCCGCGCTCGTGCGCGGGCGCTTTCCCTCGGTGCGCCTGGTCGAGCTCGAGGAGAACCGGGGCTTCGGCGCAGCGAACAACGCCGGCATGGAGGCGGCGTCGTGCGATCTCTTCCTCCTCCTCAACTCCGACGCCTGGCCCGTCGGCGACGCGATCGAGCGCCTCGCCGCCTTCGCGGACGCGCGACCCCGTGCCGGGATCGTCGGGCCGCGCCTGCGGAACCCGGACGGCTCGCTTCAGCCCTCCGTGCGCGGCTGGCCGACGACGTGGCGCCTCGCCACCGAGTACCTGTTCCTGCGCCGGCTCGGGCGGCGGACGCGGGCGCTCAACGCCTTCTACGGCGCCGGCTTCGACCACGAGACGGTGCGCGAGGTCGAGGTCGTGAAGGGCGCGGTCATGCTCGTGCGCCGGGAGGCGGCCGAGGTCGTGGGCGGCTTCGACCCCGACTACTTCATGTACGGCGAGGAGATGGACCTCTGCTACCGCATTCGTCAGGCGGGTTGGGTCGTCGTCTTCGACCCCGAGGCCGAGTTCGTCCACGTCGGCGGCGTCTCCACGGGAGCCCGCTGGGGGGAGCGCCCTACCTTCGGGCCGATGCGGCGGGAGCAGCTGCGCGGCCACATCCGCTTCGTCGCCAAGCACGAGGGCGCGCAGAGCGCCGAGCGGGCGCGGAGGCTCCTCGTCGCCTCGTGTCGGCTCCGCGCGCTTCTCTTCCGCGGGGACGTCGGCAAGGCGTACCGCGAAGCTGGAGACTGGCTCGCTTCGGGGAGCGTGCCCGAGCTTCTCGCCTCGCGCGGCTAGCTCGCTCCGAGTGCTTCGCGGTCCCGGCGGAGGAGTCGGCGTGCCTCCCCGTCGTCCGGCTGGACGGCCAGCCAGGACTCCCGCAGCTCCGCGGCTAGCTCGACCAGACGGTGCGGCTCCAGAGGCTCCGAGGAGCGGGCGACCAGGACGGAAGGCGAGATCGCGACGACCTCGACCCCGGGCACCGCCTCGAGCCGGTCACGGGCGGCGGCCATCCTCTCGGGCGGGCCCCCGAAGAACCAGAGGCCGACCGCGGGCTCCGTATCGCCTTCGACGAAGGCGGCCAGCGCCTCGGGGTCGCCCTCGGGCGCGCGCCGGAGGTCGCGCCGCTCCAGAACAACGTACTCGTCGAGGAGACGCGGCGGTCGGCGTGCGAACGGGTTCGCGCCGACGGCGCCGAAGACGAGCGCCGGCTCGGACGCCGCGGCCTCCGCCGCGAGCGCCGGCAGGCGAAGGTCGCGCAGCCCCTCGAGCTTCGTCACGTCGTCGATCACCTGCCAGGCGAGGAAGGCCGCGAGGACGAAGCCTCCCGCGACGGCGCCTGGGGCACCGAAGGACGCGAGCGCGAGGCAGCCCGCGAGGACGAGGAGCAGGAAGAAGGGGAGCGCGGGGAGGAGATAGCGGGCGAAGAAGAACGTCGTCCCCGTAGGGACGAAGGTGAAGAAGAGGACGGGCAGGACGATCCAGAGCCCGAGCGCGGCCGCGACCCGCGGACGGCTCCGTGCGATCCACACGAGGCCTCCGGTCGCCACGGCGAGCGCGAGGAGCGAGCCGGCCAGCTCCCCCGGGCCGAGCGCGATCAGGCTCTGCTCCGGGATCGAGCGCCCGGCGGCGCGGATCGTCTGCGCGCGCGGCGCGCCGAGCTCCACCTGATAGCGGTCGCGCAGCACTCCGAGGGCGACCGCGTAGTAGGGCAGCTGGACGAGCGCGAGCGCGACGGGCGCCGGCCAGGCGACCCGGAGCAGTCGCCGGCCCGAGGCGTCGGAGTAGAGGAGCCCGGTCGCGACGACGAGCGCCGAGTACAGCGGCGCGGCCGGGTGGGTGTAGACGAGGAGGCCTGCCACCCCTCCCGCGACCGCCCAGGCGAGGCGGTCGTCCCGTTCCGCGGCCCCGACCGCGACGACGGCGGCCCAGAGCGTGGCGGCGAGGAAGAGCGAGTACATGCGCCCGAACGTGGCCAGGCCGACGGCAAGCGGGGCACAGGCGAGCGCGAGCGGGAGAAGAAGGCCGGCGCGGCGGTCGACGAGGCGCCCGGCGACGATTCCCGCCGCGGGCAGCGCCGCGAGGAAGAAGAGGACGGACGGGAGCCTCAGGCCCTCCAGCCCGTCCGGCCAGGCGAGGGTCACCCGCTCGACGAGGAAGTGGATCGGCGCGCCACCCCGATTCACGAAGATGTTGCGGACGATCTCTACCGGTCCCTGCCGGGCGAACCGGAGCGTGACGATCTCGTCCGCGTGGAGGGGCTCCCACCAGACTGCGGGGAGCGTGAGGACGAGGGCAAGCGCCGAGGCGCCGAGCCAAGCGACCGCCGTCAGGTGGCGTCGGCCTCGGTCGAGCACGGGCGGACTGTACCGGCGGCGCAGAACGACTGTCGGCTCCGTCACAATCGAGCATGTGAAGGTCCTCCTCGCCACCGTTTACTGGCCCCCGGCCGGCGGAGGCGGTGTCCCCCGCCCTCTGAAGATGGCCACGTACCTGCCCGAGCTGGGGGTCGAGACGCACGTGCTCGTCCCCTCTGACCCCAAGCGCATGCACCGCGACGACTCGCTCGTCCCGCCGCCCGCGGCGATCGTCCACACGACCCGGAACCTCGGCCCGCGGGTGCACAGACCGGAGGTCGAGCTCGCGGCGGCGCACGGGCTCGAGCGCGCCCGCCTGCAGGCGGTCCTGACCGCGCGGCGGCTGCTGATCCCCGACCCCAGCTCGCCGTGGCTCCTGACCGCGGTGCCCACGGCGATCCGCATCGTCCGGCGCTACGGCATCGAGGCCGTGATCACGTCGTCGCCGCCCGGCTCGGTCAACCTCCTGGGTGCGGCCGTGAAGCGGGCGACGGGAATCCGCTGGGTGGCCGACCTCCGCGACTCGCTCATCTCCCACCCGCACCGGCGCCAGGACGTCCGCGGGGAGCGGCGCGTCGCCAAGCTCGTCGCCCGGTACGCGGACGCGATCGTCTGCGTCGCCCCGGCCGCCGTCGAGGAGATGCGCGCGCTCTCGCCGCGAGGGCCGGTCGAGCTGATCGACCACGGCGCCGACTTCGACGATTTCGACGGGCTGGAGTACACGCGCGGCGACCGCTTCCGGATCACGCACACCGGCACGATCTTCGGGCGCCGGGACCCGAAGCCGTTCCTGCGCGCGCTCGCCCAGGTGGACGGCGACGTCGTCGCCCGCTTCGTCGGTGATTTCAGGGAGGCCGACCGCGAGGTGATCGCTGAGCTCGGCCTGGCCGACCGCGTCGAGCTCGTGCCCTACCTCCCGCGCCGCGAGGCGCTCGCCCTCCAGCGCGACTCGGACGCGCTCCTCCTCCTCGTCCCCGCCGGCGAGGGACGTGGCCGCTTCGTCGTCACGACGAAGATCTTCGAGTACCTCGCCGCCGGCCGGCCGATCCTGGGCGCCGTGCCGGAGGACGGCGCGGCCGCCGCGCTCCTGCGGGAGACCGGTGCCGGAGTCGTCGCGCCGCCGGACGACGCCGGCGCGCTCGCCGAGGCCCTCTCCGGCCTCGTAGAGCGGTGGCGCGACGGCTCCTTGAACGGCGTCGCCCTCGCGCCGGAAGTGCGGGAGAGCCTCTCGCGCCGCGCCCGCGTCGAGCGGTTCGCCGAGCTGCTGAGGAGCATCCGGTGAGGCGCGCCGTCGACTTCTTCCTGCTCGGGACGCTCTTCACGATCACCTTCACGAAGCTGCGCTGGGGCGTCGGGCCCGCCGACGTCAGGATCGCGGAGCTCTTCGCCGTCGGCTTCGTCGTCGCCTTCGTCGTCATGCGCGTCCTTGCCGGCGACTGGCGCTTCCCGCGCACCGTGCAGGTGCTGGCCGCCTTCTTTCTCCTCTTCCTCCTCGTCTACCTGATCGGCTACTTCAACCTCTCGACCGCCGCC
Organism: Actinomycetota bacterium; assembly: GCA_020029595.1. GTDB lineage: Bacteria > Actinomycetota > Thermoleophilia > Gaiellales > Gaiellaceae > JAIBJN01. Next base: position 17,087 of record JAIBJN010000052.1, read on the forward strand.
TCGAGGGATCTCTACGCGAAGGGCATGGTTACGTTCGCCATCCACTTCACGTTCCTGCTGGGCGCGGTCTCGTATCTCGCGCGGAGGAGCGAGCCGTTCTTCTGGCGTGCCGTCAAGTGGTTCTGCGCGGGTCTCGCCGTCAACGCCTGCTACGGGTTCCTCGCGCTCGCCTACGCCGAGGCCACCGGCGGCGGAGACCTCGACGCCTACGTGATCGAGCCGATCACCGGGGAGGCCCCGGGGCTCCAGCTCTTCGGCGTCACCGGCGGCCTCAACATCTACCGGACGAACGGATTGACCCTCGACCCCAACCACCTGGGGATCATGCTCATCGTCCCCCTGCTCGTCCTGCTTCCGCTCTACCTCCGGCTCCCGCGCGGAAGTCGTCTGCGCGTCCCCCTCACCGTCCTCCTCGGCGCCCTCTTCCTCGTCGAGCTGGCGACCCTCTCGCGGAGCGCGTTCCTCGGTCTCGGCGTCGGCCTCATCGTGCTGGCGATCCCCTACGGACGGATGTTTTTCTCGGCCAGGCTGCTCGTCCCGCTCGGGGCGCTCGTCGGCGTGCTCGCCGTCGTCGTCGCGCAGCGCTCGGGCTTCTTCGAGTCGATCCTGCGCGTGCGGACGAACCTCGAGAGCTCCTCGACCCAGACCCACTTCGAGCTCTACGACCTCCTCGGGCCCGTGCTCCGCGACACGCCCCTTTTCGGACTCGGCAAGAACACCTTCGCGGCGTACTACGAGTTCCTGACCGGCAAGTCGAACTGGGGCCCGCACTCCTACTACCTCAGCGTGCTGACCGAGAGCGGGCTCGTGGGCGCGGTGCTGGTCGCCGCCTACCTCGTCTACGTCTTCCAGCGGCTCGGGGCCGCGCGCCGGATCGGGCAGGCGCTCTCGGCCTCCGGCGACTCCGGTGCGGTCTTGCTGCGCGCGCTCGCGTGGGGGCTCACAGCCGCCCTCGCCGGGACGATGGCGGCGAACGTCTTCTACCTCACCATGCAGATGTACTACTTCACGGGCCTCGTCGCCCTCGCGTTCGCCGTCCCGCTGCTCCTCGCCCGGCGTGCGCGTCCGGCGCCTCCGGCCCCGACCTAGTGCGCGTCCTCGTCATCACGACCTCCTTCCCGCGGCACCAGGCCGACTTCGCGGGGCGCTTCCTCGCGGACGCCGTCGAGCGGATCCGCGCGCGCGGCGTGGACGTCGAGCTCCTCGCCCCGGGCCGCGGCTACTCGGACTTCGGGCTCGCGTACGGGGCAGGCATGTCCCGCAACATCCGCCGGCGTCCCTGGGCCGTGCCCCCGCTTCTCGCGTCAATGACCCGTGCGGCACGCCGTGCGGCGCGCACCGCCGACGTGATCCACGCGCACTGGCTGCCGACCGGGCTCCCGGCGGCGCTTGCCGGCAAGCCCTTCGTCCTCACGCTGCACGGGACTGACATCGAGCTCGCGCGGCACGGTCACGGAGTCGCCCGGCAGATCGTCCGCCGCGCCGCCGTCGTCATCGGCGTCTCGCAGGCGCTCACCCACGCGGCGCTGCACCTCGGGGCGCGCGACGCGCGCTTCGTTCCCAACGGCGTCGAGATCCCGGCGGAGGTGGGGGCGGCGGCCGACCCGCCGGAGGTGCTCTACGCCGGGCGGCTCTCACCGGAGAAGGGCGTCGAAGACCTCCTTGCGGTCGCGGGCGGGCTCCGGCTCGTCATCGCCGGTGACGGCCCGCTGCGCCCGCAGGTCCCGCAAGCGCTCGGCATGCTGCCGCGGGAGGAGCTCTACGGGCTCCTCGACCGCGCCGCGGTCGTTGTCTTCCCCTCGCGCCGCGACGGCTTCCCCGTCGCCTGTGCGGAGGCGATGGCTCACGGACGGGCCGTCGTCGCGACCTCCGTCGGCGGTCTCCCGGACATGGTCGTCGACGGGGAGACCGGCCTGCTCGTCCCGCCCGGCGATCCGCGCGCGCTGCGCGCGGCGATCGACCGGCTGGTCGCCGAGCCGGAGTTGCGGGAGCGCCTGGGCGCGGCTGCCCGAGAGCGGATCGCCCAGCTCTGCGGCTGGGATCGCGTCATCGACGAGACCGTGGCCGCCTACGAGGCGGCGGTAGGGTAAGGCGCGTGCTGAGGGCCGTCTTCTGGGTCGCCGGGGGCGCGCTGGCGTGGACGCACGTGGGTTACCCGCTCGCGGCGGCCGCGCTCGCCCGGCGCCGGCCGCGACCCGTGCGGAAGGAGGACGTGACGCCGGACGTCACCGTCGTCGTCGCAGCCCACGACGAAGAGGACGTCATCGGCGGTCGAGTCGAGAACCTCCTCGAGCTCGACTACCCCCGCGAGCGCCTGGAGGTCCTGATCGCCTCCGACGGCTCCACGGACGGTACGGAAGCCCTCGTCGAGGGCATCGCCGCGCAGGAGCCCCGCGTGCGGCTGCTCAGCGGGGAGCGGAGGGGGAAGGTTCAGTCCCAGGACGCCGCCGTCGCCGAGATCGGGAGCGAGATCGTGGCCTTCTCGGACGCGAACACACGCTGGGCGCCCGAGGCGCTCCGTGCTCTCGTTCGCAGCTTCGCCGACCCGGACGTCGCGTACGTCTGCGGGCAAGTCCGGCTCGAGCAAGCGGACGGGAACAGCCGGGAGGGCGTCTACTGGCGCTACGAGCTCTGGCTCAGGGAGTCGGAGTCGAAGCTCGCCGGCGTCACCGCAGGGAACGGGGCCATCTACGCGGTCAGGCGCGCGGACTACAGCGAGAGCGACCCGCGCATGGGCCACGACCTCGGGTTCCCGTACGTGCTGGCACAGCGCGGGCGCCGGTCCGTCTACGAGCCCGACGCGCTCGCCTTCGAGAAGGCTTCCCGCGACAGCGAGGACGAGTTCGGGCGCCGAGTTCGGATGCACGCCCAGGGCTGGCTCCACCTCCTCAGCGGGAGGATGCTGCGGCCGGCCGACCCGCTCTTCGTCGCACAGCTCGTCTCCCACCGCGTGCTCCGCTACCTGAGCGGGCTGCTCCACGTCGGGCTCCTCGGCTCGAGCCTGGCGCTCGCCGGCCGGGGAGGCGTGTATCGAACAGCGCTCGCCGCCCAGCTCGCGTGGCTCGGGCTCGCCGCGGCGGGGCGCCTGCGCCTGCCCCTCCCGGGCGCGGCGATCGCCTACTACTACCTCCTCGTCACGGCGGCGACCGTGGCCGGGCTGGCACGGTGCCTCCGCGGCGGCGTCCCGGTCGTGTGGGGGAAGGCCGCCGGGACGCGCTAGGTCCGGCCGGCGGCGCGATAGGCGGGGAAGAAGCCGGCGAGATCGCCGGCCTCGCGGCCGCTGAGCGCCCGGTACGCGACAGGGTCGTGCACCGCCTTTCCCACGGCGCACTCCAGCATCCCGCCCGGGTCGAAGCGCCGCTTGAAGGAGAGGAGCGAGTCGTCGTCCCCGCCTCCCCCGCCGCCGAGGTGGAAGCGCTCGCAGCCTCGCTGCTGCGCCCAGACGGCCGCCTCGTAGAGGACGAGGTTGCTCGCGCCGAGAGTCCGGCCGCGGTCGCTCGTGGCCGCGAGGTGGTAGTGCAGCCAGGGAGGAGTCTGGAACGTGAGCGCCGAGGCGACGACCTCGCCCGCTGCGCCCGCCTCGAAGAGAACGATCCGGTCGCGGAGCCGCGTTGCCAGGAGATCCCAGTAGTCCTCCGAAAAGAGGTAGAAGTCGCGCGCGCCGAGCCGGCGCATGGTCAGCTCGTAGAGGGAGGCGAACCCGGCCAGGTCGGCCGGGGACTGCACGGCCGTCACCGTGACGCCCTCCCGCAGCGCCTTCCGGCACGCGTTGCGCTGGCTGCTGTGCATGGTCGCGAGTAGGTCGCGCTGATCCAGGCGCCAGCCCACCGTGCCGGCGAGCGGCTCGACGCGAACTCCCGGCCCGGCGTAGCGCTGGTTGGCGAAGAGGGGGTGGAAGCGGATGAAGCTCGTGAGGATCCCGTTCGCCTCGCACCAGTCCTGGTAGAGCTGCCAGAACTGCCGCGTCGGGGGGTTGGATCCGGTCGCGACGGGGCCACCGTAGCCGTACGGGGTGATGACGTCGTAGGCAGTTCCCGAGGGAACCTCGCGAACGAGAGAGACGAAGACGACGTCGCCCTCGTCGCCCTCGAGATGGAGGAATCTCGGGCGGCCTTCCTCGAGGAGGCGGGCGGACGCGACATAGTCGCCGAGCAGATAGACGTCGGCGCATCCCAGGCGCCCGAGGAGCTCGTCCCAGGCGGACGGCTCGACCTCGACGAGCGCGCTCACGGGCTCGACGTGCGGTTCTTCGCGCGCTCGATGTTGAGCGAGTCCTCGATCGGCTCGGGCTCCGCCCGGAAGAGCTCGCCGACGGTGCGGACGAGGATCCTCGCGTCCAGCCACAGCGACCAGTTGTCGAGGTACCAGAGGTCCTGCTCGAAGCGCTCCGGCCACGAGACCGAGTCGCGGCCGTTGACCTGCGCCCAGCCGGTGATGCCGGGTCGCACCGTCAGCCGGCGGCGCTCGCGCTCGGCGTAGCCCTCCGCCTGCTCGACGAGGTCGGCGCGCGGGCCGACGAGGCTCATCTGCCCGCGGACCACGTTGACGAGCTGCGGGAGCTCGTCGAGGCCCGTCCGGCGCAGCCAGCGTCCGACCCGGGTGATCCGGGGGTCGCTCTTGACGATCCCGAACGGGTCCTCGGAGATGCGCTGCTCCCGGCCCACGGTGATCGCGTCGGGGATCATCGTGCGGAACTTCAGCATGCCGAAGGGCCGGCCGTTCAGGCCGGC
>JAIBJN010000053.1 GCA_020029595.1 Actinomycetota bacterium
GTTTCCCGAACCAGCTCTCGATGAAGGCCTGCGACTCGGGGTCGCGGTAGCCGCCGCGGCGGTGGCGGATCCCGAGCTCGGCGAGCGTCTCCCGGAAGCGGCGGGCGGTGAAGGCGGAGCCGTTGTCGGTGCCGAGCACGAGCTCGCCCGGCTCGATCCCGTGCGCCGCGGCAGCGCGCTCGATCAACTGGATCGCTTCGTCGGCGCGGCAGCGGAGCTCGAGCTCGAAGGCGACGATCTCGCGCGTGCAGCAGTCGATCGCCGCCATCAGGTAGCACCAGCCGTGCTCGGCGACCCAGACCGAGGTCATGTCCAGCTGCCAGAGCTGGCGGGGCCGCTCGACCCGGAAGAAGCCCGGCCGCTTGCGTCGCTCGAGCGGCCTGCGCCGCTGGATCAGCTTCCGCTCGCGCATGACCCGCAGCACCCGCTTGCGGTTGACCGCCCGCCCGAGCCGGCGACGAACGAACGCGGTCACCATCCGGTAGCCGTCGGTCTGGTTCGCCTCGGCGACCTCGACGATCGCCTGCTCGAGCCGATCGGTCGGCGGCCGCCGTTGCGGAGACCGCCTCGGCGTCGGTGTTCGGTAAATCGCCTGCCGGCTGACCTGGAGCACACGCGTCACGGCCGCCAGGGCGAAGCCTCGTGCGACCAGCTCGCGAGACCGGGCGACGCGCTCGTTCACTCCCAGCCTCGCAATGCTTCCCCCGCGATCTCGAGCTCGTAGGTCTTCCGGCCCAACGCACGCTCGAGCTCGCGGACCTTCCGGCGCAGCTCCCTCTCGCCCTGCCGCTCCTCCTTGCCGGCGAACCGCTCCCGCCCGGCCTCGAGCAGCTGATCGCGCCAGCCATAGAAGAGCGTCTCCGAGATCGCGTGCTCACGGCAGACCTCCCTCACCGAGCGGTCGCCGCGCAATCCGACCAGCACGATCTCCAGCTTCCGCTGCGCCGTGAACGTCCGGTACTTCCGTTGCTCGCTCAACCCGTTCTCCCTTCGGTCGAGCGGCCCATCCTGAGCCGGACGCCGGACAGTCCCTCCGGCGCTACGCGCCTCCGGGACGATCCGGCACTCCAACCCAGCTACCTGTCAACACGGGACCGGGGAGCGCGCCAGTACTCGCCGTAGCCGCTCTTGCTGAGCGTCCGCACCTTGACGCTGAAGTCTCCCTGCAGGCGGGCCGCGCGCAGCGGCGGGACCGGGACCTCCACGCTGACGGGAACGCGCTGGGAGACCGCCTTGTCGGCGCGCGCCTCGATCTCGTAGGAGTACGTGGCCACGAAGTCCGAGGGCGGAGACACGCGGGCGCTGGTGGTTGTCGAGCCCGCGGTCGAGGTCTGCGCGGTCCGCGTGGCCGTCTCCTCCTCGCCCGTGCACCCGGCGGCAACGAAGGCCGCGGCCACCCCGAGCACCACCAGGATCCTCAGCACGTCTCCCTCCCTTCAGTTCGCGAGGTAGCGAGCAAGGGCAAACCTGCCGCCCTGGCCGCTGGCAAAGCCCGCCGCGACGATCTTCCCGTCCGTCGGCTGGATCGCGAGACCGAACGCCCCGTCGAAGCCTGGGGTGAAGTTGGTCGTCACCAAACCGTCGCCCGAGAAGCTCGGGTCGAGCGTCCCGTCCGTCACGTAGCGGGCGAGCGCAAACCGAGCGTTGCGGCCGTAGTAGTTGGCCGTCCCGCCCACGACGATCTTCCCGTCCCCCTGCAGCTCGAGCTCCTCGCCGTAGTCGAGGCCGGGAGTGAAGTTGGTCGTCACCAAGCCGTCGCTCGAGAAGCTCGGGTCGAGCGTCCCGTCCGGCAGGTAGCGGGCGAGGGCCATTCTGCCGGCCCTGCCCGATCCAGCCTGCCCGCTCGCGACGATCGTGCCGTCGGCCTGCTGAACGACGACACCGAAGGCCCCGTCGAAGCCCGCGGTGAAGTTGGTCGTCACCAAGCCGTCGCCCGAGAAGCTCGGGTCGAGGGTTCCGTTTGGCAGATAGCGGGCGAGGGCAAACCGAGCGTTGCGGCGGTAGTAGTTGGCCGTCCCGGCTACGACGATGCTCCCGTCCGTTTGGAGGCCGGCATGGTCGGCGTAGTCGTAGCCGCTCGTGAGGTTGGTCGCGACGCGACCGTCGCCCGAGAAGCTCGGATCGAGCGTGCCGTCGGGCAGATAGCGGGCTACCGCAATCATGCCGCCCTGCCCCCCGGCACGTCCGGCTGCCACAATCCCGCCATCCGGCTGGATGACGAGCCCGAACGCGAAGTCGTTGCCCGGGGAGAAGTTCGTGATCGCTATCCCGTCACCCGAGAAGCTCGGGTCCAACGTCCCGTCCGGGTTGTAGCGCAGAAGCGCGAACCGGCCGCCGCGGCCCCCGGCGTTGCCGGCCACCACGATCTTCCCGTCGGGCTGGACGTCGATCCCGTACGCGCCGTCGTCGCCGCGGGTGAGGTTCGTGAAGACCTTCCCATCGCCCGAGAAGCTCGTGTCGAGCGTCCCGTCGGCGTCGTAGCGGAGGACCGCGACGCGGCCGCCGAGGCCGCTCGCCACTCCCGCCGCGACGATCTTGCCGTCGCTCGGCTGGATCGCAACGTCGACGGCGTAGTCGTAGCCCGAGGTGGTGTTGGTCACCACCTTGCCGTCGCCGGAGAAGGTCGTGTCGAGCTCGCCGGCCTGCGCGAATGCCGGCGCCGGGAGCGCAAGCGCGAGGAGCAGCGCGAGCCGGGTGAGTCGGGTGCGGTTCTTCCTGGGCATCTCGTCCTCCCGTTCGTTCCCTTCGTGGCTGGACGTCGCCTTCGAGGCTAGGAGCGCGAGCCCCCGGCCGAAACCTGGAAAGCCCTAGTCTCTCCCTAGGGTTTTCCCTGGGGCGTTCCGGCCTCCGCTCACACGAAAAGGGGTCGTCGGGCGTCGTGCCTCCATCTTTGATGAGACCGTGGCCAGCCGCGTGCCCGTGTACCACGGCCCGTTCAGGAAGAAGGAAGCCGAGCGACTGCTTTGGCGCGCCGGTTTCGGGCCCAAGCCCGGCGAGGCCGTGCGCGTCGCCGCCAAGGGCCTCAAGCAAGCCGTTGACGACCTCGTGTATCCGCCGCGGGCGCGCCTCGTCGGCCGCGCCCCGACCGCCGACGGCGGCGAGCCGCTGGCCCCGCGCGATGCTTGGGGCCACGACCACCTCTGGTGGCTCGACCGCATGGTGCGCTCGAACCGGCCCCTCGTCGAGCGGATGACGCTCGTCTGGCACGACTGGTTCGCAACCTCGAACGCCGGCGTCGGCTCGCAGAAATGGATGCTCAACCAGAACGCCTTCATGCGGAAGTACGCCCTCGGCTCCTTCGAGTCGCTCCTGCTCGGCGTCACGCGCGACCCGGCCACGCTCATCTGGCTGAACGGCCGGGACAACACGAAGTGGGACCCGAACGAGAACTATGCCCGCGAGCTGATGGAGCTCTTCACCCTCGGCGCCGGGCTCGGCTACACGGAAGACGACGTTCGCGAGCAGGCGCGCGCACTCACCGGCTGGCGAAACGACTGGCAGGACGGCCTGGGCGACGTCAACTTCCGCTACGACCCCGGGCGCCACGACGCCGGCCTGAAGCTCATCTTCGGGAAAAGCGGCACCTTCGGCTGGCAGGACGCCTGCCGCCTCTGCCTCCGCAACCCCGCGCATCCCTCCTTCTTCGTCCGCAAGCTCTGGAGCTACTTCATCCCGGCGCCGCCGCCCGCGGCGACCGAGACCGCTCTCCGCAGCCTCTACACGCGCTCCGGCTACAAGATCCGCCCGCTCGTCGCCGCCATCCTCCGCCACCCCCAGCTCTACAACGGCCCTCGCATGATGAAGCCGCCCGTCGTCCAGGTCGCCGGCATGCATCGCGCGCTCAAGCGTCCCGTCAACACGGACGCCTGGGCCTGGATCGCGCACCTCGACGGTCAGCGACTCTTCTTCCCGCCCAACGTCGCCGGCTGGAACGACGAGCGTTGGCTCGACACCTCCACCCTGCGCGGGCGCTGGATCGCCGCGAACTACGCCACCTCGCCCTACGCGCTCGACGCCGGCGCGTGGAGCGGAAGACTCCCGCTAGACGCGGACAATCTCCTCACCCGCGCGCTCGCCTTCTGGGGCAATCCGACGATGGCGCCGGAGTCCCGTGCGGCCCTGCGCGCGTTCGCCGAGACTGCGCTCGCGGACGCCGACCAGAGTTGGAAGCGCGCGGAGTATCCAGTCCTCGTGCTCAACGCGCTGCGCATGCTCGTTGCCGTCTCCCCCGACTACCAGACGTGTTGACATGAGCTGCTCCTGCAACGAGTTCTCCCGCGCGGCCGTTCTCCGCCGCTCAGTCGCCGAGGCGGGGCGTGGCCTGCCTCTGATCGAGGCCGGCATGCCCCTCCCGGCCGGAAGCGGACTCGACCGCCGCAGCTTCCTCGCGCGGACGGCCGGACTCGCGCTGGCCGTCTACGGCGCCGGCAAGCTTCCGCTCGGGCTCTTCGAGGAGGGGATCGCCCGCGCCGCCGCTCCGACCGACCCCGTGCTCGTCTCCGTCTTCCTCGACGGCGGGGCCGATTCGCTCTCCATGCTCTTCCCGGCCGGGGACGCCCGCTACAGCGCCCTGCGCCCGCAGCTCGCCCTGCCGGCAGATGCTGGCCTGCCCTTCTCCGAGGACGCCACCCTGCGCTGGCATCCCTCGCTCGTGCCGCTCGCCGAGCTCCACGGGGAGAGCAAGGTGACGGTGCTCCCGGCCGTCGGCTACACGAACGCCGACCAGTCCCACTTCACCTCGCGCCACTACTGGGAGGTGGGGGCCACCGACGTGCATCTGCGCACGGGCTGGCTGGGGCGCTACCTCGACGTCGCCGGGACGCTCGACAACCCCCTGCAGGGGCTGGCGCTTTCCGACACGCTCCATCCGGCGCTCGCCTCCGCGAGCGTCCCCATCGCCGCCGTCTCGCAGGTCGACGACTACGACTTCTGGGCCAGGAACGTCTGGGGCCAAGTGGAGGAGCGCATGCTCGACGCGCTGGGCACCTTCGTCCCCGGGACCGACTCCGCCTCGGCGAAGGTCGCGGAGGTGGCCGCCCAGGCCGCGCGCCTGCGCGGGCAACTTCGTCCCTTCGAGGACGGAAACTGGGGCAGCCCCGTCGCCTACCCGACGAGCTCCGACCCCTTCCCGGCGCGCCTCGCCGGTCTCGCGGCCATGATCGCCGCCGGCCTGCCGCTTCGCTGCGTCGCCGTCGGCGCCCCCGGCATGTACGACACGCATGCCGACCAGGCGGGCGATCTCTCGACCGCGCTCTCGCTCACCGCCGGCTCGCTCCACGCCTTCCAGCGCGACCTCGAAGCGCGCGGGATCGCCGACCGCGTGCTCGTGCACGTCTGGAGCGAGTTCGGCCGGCGCGGAGAGGAGAACGGCTCGCTCGGCACCGACCACGGCGCCGCTGGCCTCGGCCTCCTGATCGGTTCGCAGATTCGCGGGCAGATGCTGGGCGAGTTCCCAGGCCTCGCCACCGGTCTCGACGACGACGGGAACCTGCAGGCGACATTCGACTACCGCTCGCTCTACTGCTCGCTCCTCGAGCAGTGGCTGGGCGCAGACCCAGAGGCGATCATCCCGAACGCGGCGAGCTTCGCCCGCCCGGCCCTCCTCAAATGAGCCGGCGCCACGAGCTCACCGTCGTCGCGACAGTCGCGCTCCTCGCCGCCCTGGGAGCGATCGCGTTCGTACTCGCGCTTCGCCCCTGGGAGCCGGCGACGGCCGACGCCGCCTCCTTCCCCACCCGCCTACAGGTGGTGTCGGACGAGTTTCGCCTCACTCTCTCCCGCCTCACCGTCCCCGCCGGCCAGGTGCGGATCGAGCTCGTCAACTTCGGCGAGGATCCGCACGACCTCAAGCTCCGGCGGATCGGCGGCACCCGCGTCTACACGATTCCGGAGACGGCCCCGGGCGAGCGGACGGTGAAGACGTTCCGCCTCGCGCGCGGGCGCTACCAGGTCTGGTGCGCCGTCGCCGGCCACCGAGCGGCGGGTATGCGGGCACCCCTCCGGGTCGTCCGCCGCTGAGGCCCTAGACTCGGCCCCGCACCACGTAGTAGGCGTTGAACGGGTCGTGCTCGAGCTGATGCACGTCGACCGAGCCGAAGCCGGCCTCCGCAAGCAGCTCGCGCGCCTTCTGCTCGCCCCACAGCGTTCCCAGCCCCTCACCGCCCTGAGCGAGCGACACGGTCATGCAGTGCATGCACGAGATCGTGTAGAGCAGCGTTCCACCGGGGTGGTCGATGTTCTCGTGAACGAGGCTCGAGCCGTGAATGTCCTGCATCAGATACACGCCGTCGTCGGTGAGCGTGCGGCGAATGCCGCGCAGAAGCGCGAGCGGGCGCGCCTGGTCGTGGACGGCGTCGAAGGTCGTTACGAGCTCGAACGACTCGGGCTCCGCGTCGGCGTCGAACGTGCTCAGGTCGCGGACCCTGAACTGGACGTTCCGGAGCTCGCGGGCCGCCGCCTGCTCCTGCGCGTATGAGATCGCCTCCGAGGAGAGGTCGTAGCCCAGAAAGCGGCTGTTCGGGAAGCGCTCGGCGAGCGCCAGCAACGCCCGGCCGCGTCCGCATCCGAGGTCGAGCAGCGACGTCCCCGCCTCCAGCCGCTCCTCGGCGCCCGGGACGAGCGGGAGTATGTGCGTGAAGAGGACCGACAGGACGGTCTGGCCGCTGTCCTCGGCCATGACCTCGTGGAACCGGCCGAAGCGCTCGTAGGGGACGCCCCCGCCCTCGAAGAAGCAACGGACGATCTCGTCTTCGACCGTCGCGAGGAGCGGAATGAACTGTGCGGTCACGGCGACGTTGTCCGGTGAGGCTGCCCGGGTAAGCCAGCTCGCGTGCTCGGGCGGCAGCCGGTACCGCTCCGCTTTCGGCTCGTACTCGACGACGCGCCCGGTCGTCATCGCCGCGAGCCACTCGCGAACGTAACGCTCGTGCAGCCCGGCGGCTTCCGCGAGCTCCTCGCTCGTCGCGGCGTCGACCTCGGCCAGCGCGTCGAAGAGACCGGTCCGGTGCCCGACGGAGATCATCACCGCAAGGGCGCCGCTGTTCAGCGTCTCGAGCAGCCGGCCCGAGAACGCCTCGGCTCGTTGAGTGTCGTAAGCGCTGGTGGCCATCTAACCCTCCTAGGTTCCTTGTGACAGCGAGCCATACCTGCCGGATGGTGGCGTCAGCGATGCCAACCGTACCGCGCGATTCGAGAACCGGGCTCCCGGACCTCACAGGTCCGCGAGGCGGCGGATGCGGCCTTCCGCGTCGAGTGCGGCGACCGTCTCCAAGTCCTCGAGGAGATCCGCGAAGAGGGGCGACGCGGAGAGTCCTCCAGGATCTCCGGATCCGCGAGCATCGCCTGCTCCCGCGGATGCTCGACGATGTACGGCGGTGGATCCGGCACTGCAAACATCATCCGCTCCCTGACGAGGGCGAGCTTCCCGATTTCGCGGAGCTCGCGATCGGAACTGTCGCCGTGACGAGTGGCCACGTCTCGGAAGCTGGCTGCTGCCTCCTCGGTCCTCCCGAGCGACTCGAGGGTGCCGGCCTTGTTGTACATCCCCACCGCCACCGCCACGATCTCCTCGAATGGTGCCCCGCGAAGGCGTCCGAACCGCTCCTCCAGCTCTGCATACGCCGCGACGGCGTCCTCAAGGAGGGACAAGGGACCGGACTCGTAGGCTTCGTCTTTGAGCGCCAACCCCCGGTCGAGGAGGCGGAGCGCCACAGAGGCCTCCTCTGAGGTCACCGCGTGAACCGGATCGCGCGAACGCCCCATCCGAGGAAGGGCTGGCGGATGCGCCCCTCTTTGGCGACCACCTTCTGCCCGCTCGGGTAGAGACGGCCGGTTCGCGCCCAGGGCGGGAGACCGCGGATCGTCACCGTCTCTGCCCGCGAGCCGTTGTGGGCGGCGAGCACCCACAGCACGCGGCTCCCCACTCGGCGGCTGATCGCCTGCGTCGTCTCGCCGCTCGTCCTCAGCTTGACCGTCGTCTCGGGACGGAGAAGAGCCGGGTAGAGCGGGCTTCCCTCGCCGATCTCGCGGACGAGGTCCTCGAGCACTGTGTCCCAGAACGTCCAGTTCCAGCCGAGGGCAGCGTCCCTCGCGTTGTGGCAGATCGGGTCTCGGCCGCCGAAGAAGAAGAGGCCGCGGGCGCCGTTGATGATGGCGTCGTAGGTCATGTAGCGCTCCTGGCGCTTCGTCGGGAGGATGAACGCGCCGCTCCCTGCCGGATCGTCGCTCCCCGCGAAGCAGATCTGGAGAGTCATCGTGAGCGCGTTCCTCCCCGTGGCGCCGCGGAGCGCCGCCATCCAGCGGCCGACCATGTGCAGCCTCGGCTGGCGGGCGCCCTGGAGGTGGTAGTAGACGGGATAGACGTTGACGCCGTGGGTGTCGGTGACCTCGTTGTACGGCCGGAGGTCGGGAGGGTCCGGTGGACGGAGGAGCATCGTGTCGTCGAGGCTGAACGGGCCGAAGATCGTGTGGAAGACGTGAGCCGGATCGGCTTGCTTGACGACGGCGTAGGCGTGGGCGAGCTCCTCCGGTGCGAGGCGAGGCCAGGGCTCGTCCACCCCCTTCCAGAGACCCATGCCGGGACTGTCCTTGAGAGTCGCGACGACGCGCAGGAGCTCCGCCTCCTCAGCGGAACCCGGCAGCGCCTCGGCCAGCTCGCGGAGATGGATCCACGTGTAGACACCGTGGCCGGCGGCCGCGTCGTTCCAGGCCTGTGCGTCCTGGAGTAGCTGCTCCGTCCACGGGCCTCCGAGCGGGCCGGCCCTGAACACCGTCACGCCGGCGTCGACGAGCTCGTCGACCGCGTCCGTGCCCCGCGGCGTCGTGCTTCCGAGCGGTGGAGGCATCGTGAGCCCGATCGGAAAGAATCGCCGGCCGTTGACGCGAAACGCACCCTGGGCGTCATAGCTCGTCACCGTCGGCGCCGCCTCGGCGCTGCTTCCGCCTTGCGCGTCGGCGGGCGTGACCGTGCCCTCACCGTCCGCCAGGACAACGATGGTGAGGACGATGACAAGAGACGCGAATAGACGAGGCTTCATCGAGATCCCCGAGCTCTGACCCTCCCTGGGAGTGTAAACCGGCGAATCAGCAGGTGGAATGCGGGCGTCGGGTGGGTCTCGCCCCTCAGGAGTCCGAACGGTGCTCCGCGGCATGCGCGCTCGTTGCTGCGCAAGGCGGCGCCTACAATCCGTTCATGGAGCAACCGGGCCCGCTCACGATCACCCTCGAGCCCCTCGACGACCACCTCATCGTCGAGCCTGTCGACGAGGACGTCGAGACGCGAACCGGGCTGATCATCCCGCAGAGTGCCGACGCGGGCTGCCGCTCCGGGATCGTGACGGCGATCGGCATGGAGGCCAGCGGGATCGAGCCCGGCGACAAGGTCCTCTTCCCCAAGGAGGCCGGCTACGACGTCAGGCTCGGCGGCGTCGCCTGCAAGGTGCTGCGCCGCAGCGACCTGATCGCCCGCGTGCACGACTGAGCCGGCCGCCGGACTCAGGACCAGCCGAGCTCGGCGAGGCGATCCTCGTCGATTCCGAAGTGGTGGGCGATCTCGTGGACGACCGTGATACGGATCTCCTCCTCGAGCAGGGCGGGGTCGTCGCCGAACTCCTCCTGGAGCGGGATCCGGTAGATGGCGATCTTGTCCGGCAGCACCCCGGCGTAGCTCTCGCCGCGATCGATCAACGGGATGCCGAGGTAGAGGCCGAAGAGATCGGGATCCTCCCGGTTCTCGCCCTCGACGACGATCTCGACGTTGGACATCGCCGTGCGTAGCTCGGCGGGGAGCGACTCGAGAGCGGCGCGGACGTGATCCTCGAAGTCCACTAGTAGTGCCCCTAGCGAATGACGAAGGCCATCAACGCCTTCTGGGCGTGCAGGCGATTCTCCGCCTGATCCCAGACGGCAGAGCGGGGGCCGTAGAGCACGTCCTCGGTGATCTCCTCACCGTAGTGAGCCGGCAGGCAGTGGAGGACGATCGCGCGTTCGCTCGCCAGCGAGACCAGGTCCTCGTCGATCCCGTAGCCGGCGAGATCGGCAAGTCGTTGCTCGCGCTCCTCCTCCTGGCCCATGCTCGTCCAGACGTCGGTGTAGAGGACGTCCGCGCCCGTCGCCGCCTCGCGCGGATCGGTCGTCAGCTCGACGGTGGTCCCCTCCGCCTCGGCTGCGGCGCGCGCCCAGCCGACGACCTCCTTCGACGGCTCGTAGCCGCTCGGCGTCGCCGCGACGAAGTCCATCCCCAGCTTCGCGCAGGCAACCATTAGCGAGTGGCACACGTTGTTGCCGTCGCCGAGGTACGCGACGCGGCTGCCCTCGAAGCCGCCGAGCCGCTCGCGGATCGTCAGCACGTCGGCGAGCGCCTGGCAGGGGTGGAACTCGTCGGTGAGCCCATTGATGACGGGCACGTCGGCGTGCGCGGCAAGCTCGTCCACGTCCGCCTGCTCGAACGTCCTGATCATGATCCCGTCGAGGTAGCGGGAGAGGACGATGGCCGTGTCCTTGATCGTCTCCCCGCGGCCGAGCTGGAGGTCGCCGGCGGCCAGGTAGAGGCCGGTGCCGCCGAGCTGCGCGATCCCGACCTCGAAGCTCACGCGCGTGCGGGTCGAGGGCTTCTGGAAGATCATCCCGAGCGTGCGACCCTCGAGGAGGAGGTGCGGAACGCGCTCGCGCTGGCGGGCCTTCAGGCGGTCGGCGTGATCGAGAACGAGTACGAGCTCCTCGGGCGCCCAGTCGTTGACGCGGAGGAAATCGCGGCCCTTGAGGTGGGCGGGAAGCACGCGCGCATCCTAGCCCGCGCTCAGCGGTCGGAAACCGGAACAACCCTCGTCCCGGCCCCGCCGTTCCCGACGGCCTCGGCGCTCGTGATCAGCGCCTCGCCGCCGGTCTCGCGGACGAACGCGAACGCGGCCTCGACCTTCGGACGCATGCTTCCGGCCGGAAGCTCGGCGACGAGCCCGGCGTCCCGATCCGGCCGGAGCTCGGCGATCAAGTCGGCGGGCTCGTCGCCGCCGAAGTCCCGGTAGACGCCGGGGACCTGCGTGAGGACGACGAGCCGCTGGGCGCCGAGGCCGACGGCGAGGAGGGCAGAGGCGTGGTCCTTGTCGATCACGGCGTCGATTCCGTCGAAGGCGCCGTCCCGGCGGACGACGGGGATGCCGCCGCCGCCTACGGCGACGACGAGCTGGCCGGCGCCGAGGAGCGTCCGAACGGCCTCGAGTTCCAGCACCTCGAGCGGGCGGGGCGAGGGAACGACCCGGCGCCACCCGCGACCGGCCTCCTCCCGGAGCGTCCATCCACGGTCGCGTTCGAGCTCGTGCGCGCGGGCGCTGGAGTAGTGCGGGCCGATCGGCTTCGTCGGGTTCCCGAACGCGGGATCCTCCGGGTCGACGACGACGTGGGTTGCCACGACGACGACCGGCCGCCCCGCAACAGGGGTGAGCTCGGCGGCCACCAGCGTGCCGATCTCCGCCTGCGTCTGAGCCACCGCCACCCAGAGCGGGAGCGGGGGCGCCTCGGCCGCGGCGAGCTCCTGGCGGAGGAGCTCGTTCCCCACCTGCGGCCCGTTCCCGTGCGTGATGACGACCTCGCCCGCAAGCAGGGGCGCGACTGCCGCGAACGTCGCGGCGAGATTGGCGCGGTGCTCGGCCGCCGTCCCGCGCTCCCCGGGGCCGAGCAGGGCGTTCCCCCCGAGCGCGAGGACGGTCAGCACGCGGCGCCCGAACCGAGCTTCTGTTTCACGCGCACGAGCAAGGATCCGCCGAGCGCCGTCTACGTCAGCGCCGCGGCCGGCTCGATGATCCCGCGCCCCTCGAGGATGGAGGCGAGCGTCGGCTCGCCGAGCTCCTGGAGCCGGTAGGTGACCCGGAGGGCCGGCTTGTCGACGTCGATGACGCGCCGCAGGTCGATCGGTGTGCCGATGAGGACGAGGTCCGCGTCCGAGCGCGCGATCGTCTCGCGGAGCTCCTCCATCTGCCGGCGCCCGTAGCCCATCGCAGGCAGGAGCTCGGAGATGTGCGGGTAGGCCTCGAACGTCCGCTGGATCGAGCCGACGGCGAACGGTCGTGGGTCGACGAGCTTCGTTGCGCCGTGCTGCTTCGCGGCGAGCACGGCGGCGCCGTACGCCATCTCCCCGTGCGTGAGCGTCGGCCCGTCCTCCACGGCCAGCACGCGCTTGCCGCGGATCTCGTCCGTGCGCCCGTCCTCCACGTGGAACGGGGAGGCGGCGAGCACGACCTCCGCGCGCGGGTTCAGCCGGTGGATGGAGTCGAGCACCGCCTCCACGCCCTCCGGCGGGGCGGTGTCCGTCTTGTTGACGACGCAGACGTCGGCCATGCGCAGGTTCGTCTCGCCGGGGTGGTACCGCAGCTCGTGGCCGGGGCGGTGCGGGTCGCAGACGACGATGTGGAGGTCGGGGCGGATGAAGGGCGTGTCGTTGTTGCCCCCGTCCCAGACGATCACGTCCGCCTCCCCCTCCGCCCGGGAGAGGATGGCGGCGTAATCGATCCCCGCGAAGACGAGGTTCCCCTCGGCGAGGTGCGGCTCGTACTCCTCGCGCTCCTCGATCGTGCAGTCGGCGGCGTCGAGGTCCTCATAGCGCTCGAACCGCTGCACGGCCTGCTGCGTGAGGTCGCCGTAGGGCATCGGGTGCCGGAGGACGGCCACGCGCTTGCCCGCCTCGTGCAGGAGCCCGGCGACGTAGCGCGTCGTCTGGCTCTTGCCGGAGCCCGTCCGCACCGCGCAGACGGCGACGACCGGCTTCTCGGAGGCGATCATCGTGGCGCGCGGCCCGAGCAGCGCGTAGTCGGCTCCCGCGGCCATGGCGATCGAGCCCACGTGCATGACGTGCTCGTGGGTGACGTCGGAGTAGGAGAAGACGACCTCGTCGACGTTCTCGCGGCGGACGAGGTCGGCGAGCTCCTCCTCGGGGACGATCGGGATCCCCTCCGGATAGCGCGACCCGGCGAGCGCGGCCGGATACACGCGGCCCTCGATGTCGGGGATCTGCGTCGCGGTGAACGCGACGACCTCGACGTCCCCGCGGCCCCGGTAGACGACGTTGAAGTTGTGGAAGTCGCGGCCGGCCGCGCCGGCGATGACCACCCGCCTCATACGGATACCTCCTCGCGGATTCTCTCGCCCACGGCCCCCAGCTCGAGTCGCGCTCCCGCCACCTCGCCCAGCAGCTCGGCCGCCGTCAGTCGCTGGCCCTCGCCCCAGAGCTCCCTGAGGAGGGAGCCCGCCTCCGGGCGGGTGAACCACGCGCTTCCGAACTCCTCCCGCAGGAACGACCGGAGCTGCGCGTGCATCGCCCACGCGCGCAGGTAGCAGGAGGAGTAGAACCCCACGTCCACGTCGGCGAGGAAGTCGGCCGGCGAGGGCTCGATCTTCGTCGCCTCGCGCAGCCACTCCACGTAGCGCGCGCGCATCGGCTCGAGCTCGACGTCGCCGTGGAGCTCGAGCTCGTAGAGGAGCTTGCCGGCGTAGCGCCGCACCAGGTAGAGGAGGCCGACGGACGCTTCCTCGGCGAACTGCTCCGGGCGCGCGAAGTCGAGCCGGCGCGAGAGCCAGGCGGGATCGTTGACGAGGTGCTCGAGGAGCATCGCCCAGCCCTCGGTGACCGAGTTGTCGCCCAGGCGGCGGAACTCGACAGGCAGCTCGGGGGAGACGTGCGCGAAGTGCTCAGCGTGCCCCGCCTCATGGAAGAAGGCGTGCCAGTCGTCCGGGCCGCCGATCGGCTTGATCACGAGCATGATCCGCCCTGGGACCTCGATGGGGGCGCAGAAGGCTCGCGGGCTCTTGCTCGGGCGCGCCTCAATGTCGAGCCGGACGTTCTCCTGGGCGTGCAGGTCGATGCCGAGCCCGTCCAGCGTCCACTCGAGGGCAGGGACCATCCTGTCCGCCGGGAAACCCTCGTCCCACTCGCTCGCGCGGAAGACGCGCGGGACGTCGGAGCGCCGCGCCTCCTCGAGCGGCACGCCGGAGCGGCGGCGGAGCAGGCTCCCGAAGGCGGCGACGTAGAGGTCCTCGGTCTCCGCGAGGAGCTCCCGGCACTGGCCGGCAAGCTCTTCGAGGGGGAAGCCGAAGCGCTCGTAGAGCTCGCGGTAGGTGGGGACCCCGAGTGCGTGGGTGCCCTCACGGCGCTTCTCCGCGAGCGCCGTCCAGCGCGGCGCGAGGTGCTCCTCGGCGAGCTCGACGCGGGCGGCCTCGAGCCGGTCGCGCCGGCCGCGGTCGGCCTCGTTGGCGATGGCCGGCCGCAGCATGCGGTAGGGAATCTCCTCGCCGTCGACCGTCGCCGTGAGCGAAGCCTCCAGGCCGGCGATCTCCTCGGCCTCCGCGCGCGTGAGGTTCCCGAGGTAGCCCTCGCAGGCAAAGTGCCAGAGCTCGAGCTCGCCGGCGCCTCCGGCCTCGGCCCGCTCTCCGAGCCGGCGGCACGCCTCCATCGTCGTCAGCTCGGCAAAGCGCTCGTAGATCGGCTCGAGCTCGAAGCCCTCCTTGTGCCCCGCGTAGTGGAGGTAGTACTCCTCGTCCAGGGCGGCGATGAACCGGTCCGCCTCGGCGCGGTAGGCGTCGAGGCTGCTCGCGGGGGCGGTCGCCATGGGTCGCGTAGGATACCCGCCGGTGCGGGAGATCCAGGTCACCACAGAGCGGAAGACGCAGCTCCTGGACATCACCGCCGACGTACGCGAGGTGCTCGCGTCCAGCGCGGAGGGGAGCGCGGCTCTCGTCTACGTCCCGCACACGACGGCCGGAGTGACGATCAACGAGAAGATCGACCCCGAGCTCCTCGTCGACTTCGAGATGGCACTTGCCGAGATCGTCGCCGACGGACTGCCCTGGCGGCACGTCGACGCCGACGGCCCGAACGCGCCCTCACACCTGCGCGCGTCGCTCGTCGGCCCGCAGGTCCTCGTCCCGCTCGAGGGAGGGGAGCTCGCGCTCGGGACCTACCAGGGGATCTTCTTCTGCGAGTTCGACGGGCCGCGCTCGCGGAAAGTCCTGGTCACCAGCCTCATCTAGCGGCTGCGGCCGTGGCCAGCGCCTCCGCGAAGCCGACGAGGAGCGGGTGCGGCTCGGCGGGGCGCGAGCTCATCTGCGGGAGGAAGAGCGAGGCGAGGAAGAACGGATGCCCCTCGAGCTCGACGATGCGGACCTCGCCCTCCTCGTCCTCGGCGCTCACGTGGAGCCCGGACTCCTCCAGCGCCGGCCGGTACGCGGGGTTGAGCCCGTAGTTGCAGTAGTAGCGCTCGACCGTCTCCTCGCGGCCGTAGAGCTCGGCGCAGCGCGTGCCGGGGAGGATGCGGACGGCATGCTCCTGGCCGACCAGTGAGCACGAGAGCGGGGTCACGACGAGCGTCTCGGCGTCGGGGCTCGTCTCCGCGTGCTCGGCATCGGCGATTCCCAGGACGTCGCGCGCGTACTCCACGAGCACGTGCTGGAAGCCGCCTCAGGTGCCGACGAGCGGCACGCCGCGCTCCCGCGCGTAGCGGACGGCCGCGAGCGCGCCCTCCATGCTCCGGTACGGGCTGCCTGGGGCGATGAAGACGCCGGCGTAGCCTCCGAGCCGCCACTCCGGTTCGGACGGCGGCACGTCGTCGGTCGGCACCCACTCGAACTCGATGCCCGCGTGCGCGAGGCCGGCGTCCGTCCCCAGGTGGGTCTCGTTCCCCGGGTCGTAGTCGCCGACGACGCCGATCCGCATGAGGCCGAGTCTACTCCGGCTACGCTCCACCGGATGGCAGCCCCCGTGGCTAAGAACCAGGAGCTGGAGCTCCGCATCGACTCGCTCGCCTACGGCGGCAGCGGTGTCGCGCGGCTGAACGGCTTCGTCGTCTTCGTCCGGCGCGCGCTGCCCGGCGACGTCGTGCGCGCGCGGATCACGAAGGTGAAACGGAGCCACGCCGAGGCGGTCTCGCTGGAGGTCGTGGAGCCGGGCGCGCCGCGCGTCGAGGCGCCGTGCGTCCACTACCCGGAGTGCGGGGGCTGCCGCTTCCAGGACCTCGCCTACGGGGCCCAGCTCGAGGCGAAGGCGCGTCAGGTCGCGGACGCGCTCGCGCGCATCGGCGGGCTCGTGGACGTCGAGCTCGAGGCTGCCGTGCCGGCGGAGTCGCTCTTCCACTACCGCAACAAGCTCGAGTACTCGTTCACCGAGACTCCGGACGGGGTGGGCCTCGGCTTCCACCGGGCGGGCCGCTGGGACGAGGTGCTCGACCTCGAGCGCTGCTGGCTCACGACCGACCTCGGCAACGGGATCCGCGAGGCCGTGAAGGAGTGGGCGCGCGGCCAGGGCCTCCCGGCCTACGACCAGGAGCGGCAGGACGGCTACCTCCGCCACCTCGTCGTCCGGGAGGGCCGGAACACGGGCCAGGCGCTCGTGGTTCTGGTTACCGCGCCCGGCGATCTCGCGGGCGCCGACGCGCTCGTCGAGGCGTTGCGGCGGTTCCCCGAGGTCCGCTCGGTGCACTGGGCCGTGAACGACTCCGCGGCGGAGGTGACGAACCTCCCGACCGACCTCCTCTGGGGCGACGAGGCGATCGAGGAGGAGATCCTCGGCCTGCGCTTCCGCGTGCGGCCGAACGCCTTCCTGCAGACGAACACGGCGATGTGCGAGGTGCTCTACCGGCTCGCGGGCGAGTACGCGGGCCTGACCGGTGAGGAGACGGTCTACGACCTCTACTGCGGCACCGGGACGATCGGGCTGACGCTCGCGCGCGACGCGCTGACGGTGTGGGGGATCGAGCTCTCCGAGGAGTCGATCGCGTGTGCGGTCGAGAACGCGGAGCTGAACGCCGTCGCCAACGCGGCCTTCTTCGCCGGCGACGTCGCCCGCGACCTCGACGAGCTCCGCGACCGCGCCGGACCGCCGGACGTGGTCGTTGTCGACCCGCCGCGCGCGGGGCTCGCAGGGAAGGCCGTGCGCCGCATCGGAGAGCTCCGGGCGCCCCGGCTCGTCTACGTCTCCTGCAACCCGACGACGCTGGCCGGAAACGCGAAGGAGCTCGTGGGCGAGTT
>JAIBJN010000108.1 GCA_020029595.1 Actinomycetota bacterium
CGGCGATCGCCTTCTTCCGCTCCTCGAGCCGATCACGGTAGGAGGAGAAGCGTTCGGTCACGAGGCGCCGCACGTCCCGGGCGTCCTGCTGCAGCTGCAGCTCGCGCCCCTCGAGCGCGAAGAGGCGTGGGTCGCGCATCGCCTTGGCCTCGGCCTGCCAGGGGCGGGCGTTGATCGTCAGCCAGGCCAACGCGAAGATAGCGAGGGCCGTGGCGAGCGCGCAGAGTCGGACGAGGGTCCTCCTCACCGTTCTCCGGCCGCGGTGTGGTTCCGTCCTCAATGCTTCTTCTGCTCCTCGCGCCTCTTCTTCTCCGCCTCGCGCTGCTCCTCGCGCCTCTTCTTCTCCGCCTCGCGTTGTTGCTCGCGCCTCTTCTTCTCCGCCTCGCGCTGCTTCTTCTCGTAGTCCTTGTCCTTCTTGTACTTCACGTTCGGCACGTACGAGACCGCGATGATCTGCGGCGCGGCGACGCGAGGAATCTTCACCTTCGCGTACTTCGGGATCGGCGGCAGCTTGGGAACATCCTTGGCGAGCGCCGCCCGCAGGTCGGCCTCCATCGCGTCGAGTTGTGCCGCCCGTGCGGCGAGGGAGGCGTTCGAGGCCTGGGCGACCTGCTCATCGGGGCCGACTTCGAGGTGTCCGAGCGCCGCGTAGGACCCGAGCGCAGCCGCCCCGCCGAGGGCGAGGGAGAGAATCGCCGCCCGCACGCGTCGCGGCCCGGCGGAGGGTGTGCGGCTCGAGTGCCCCGGTCCCACTCGGGACTCCATGATGACCTCTCTCGGCCGGAGGGCAAGGAGTCTTTACCGAATGTTTCCAGATCCGAGGGATTAGGAAGCCAGATGACGGTTTGGTGACAGATCTGTTATCACCGAGACGGAATGTGACAGAAGTTTTAAAATCAGCGGCCACTAGGGGCACGTCCAGTTCGGGACGCGCCGAAGCGAGGAGCGATGCGGCGAACTCGGCTAGGGCCTGGAAGCAACTCGGTACTCGGAACCGCCGGCGGCCGCACGCCCCTGCACTGACCTTAACCGGCAGAGGGAGGGAGCGTCGTGAGCGCGTTCAGAAGGAGACGAGGCATCGCGGCCGCCGCGGGCCTGCTTGCGGCCGCAGTCTTCGCGGTCGCCGCATGCGGCGGCGACGGCGAGGAGGAGGCGGCGGCCGACCCGGGCGGCGGCACGCCCGTCGCAGCGACGCTGGGAGGGGACGCGGGCGAGTACGCGATCACAGTGGATCCGACCAGCGCCGCGGGCGGTGACATCACCTTCAGCATCGTGAACGAGGGCGAGCTCGAGCACGAGTTCGAGGTCTTCTCGGGTAGCGTCGATCCCGCGGAGGTTCCGATCGAAGAGGAGCGGGCCAACTTCGAGGGCCTCGGCGTCGAGGAGATCGACGAGGTCGAGGATCTTGCCGGCGGCGACGAGGCACAGCTCACCGTCGATCTCGCGCCGGGGGAACACCTGCTCGTCTGCAATCTCCCCGGCCACTTCGAGCAGGGGATGCACACGACCTTCACGGTCGAGTAAGCCGACTCGCAACTTGCGGCCCGCGCTCGAGGCCGGTCTCTCGACCGGCCTCGAGGCGTTAATCGGCCCGGGCCTCGTCGAGGTCGGGTTCCCAGGCGCCCGGGCGGGCGCCGTTCGGACCGCGCTTGAACCCAGGGATGTGGAGCGAGAACGTCGTCCCTTTGCCGAGCTCGCTCCGAACACGCACCGACCCGCCGTGGGCCTCGACGATCGCCTTGACGATCGCGAGGCCGAGGCCCGTGCCGCCGTTTCCGCGCGGGCGTCCCTCGTCGACGCGCGAGAAGCGGTCGAAGATGCGCGAGAGCTGGGCGGGCGGGATCCCGCCACCGGTGTCGGATACCTCGATGACCGCGATCGAGTTCTCGTTCCGTCCGACGATCGCGATCCGGTCGTCCTCGCGCGTGAACTTGACCGCGTTCTCGATCAGCGCGTCGAGCGTCGACTGGAGCCGTTCCTCGTCCGCGTAGAGCAGGCCCTCGACGGGCGCGTTGACACGCCACTGCCGCGGAGCGGCGACGCTCCAGCGTCTCGCCGTGTCGACGATGAGCCGCTCGAGATCGATCGGCGCGGGGCGCAGGAACTCCGGGTGCTCGGCCGCCGCCAGGATGAGGAGCCGATCGGCGATCCGGGAGAGGTGGCCGAGCTCGTCCAGGATGATCCCCGCGTCTTCGGCCACCTGCCCGCGCTCGGTCTGGCGGATGAGCTCTGCGTGGCCGCGTGCGACGGTGATCGGCGTGCGGAGCTCGTGCGACGCGTCGCGCACGAGGTTGCGCTCGCGCTCGAGCAGCCGGTGCTCGATCTCCGCCAGCCGTTTGACCTCGTCGAGCGCGGTCTGGCGTCGATGCACGTGCCACATCACCGTGACGAACATCGCAGCCATCAGGGGCACCTCGGCCAGCTCGTCGAAGCCCGCCGGCGTGTGCGTCAAGGCCCAGGCGAGCGTCGTACCCGTGCTCACCATCACGGCGAGGAGGACGAACGAGGTCGTCTTCAGACGCCACAGCCTGATCCCGTAGACGAGCGTCAGGCTCACCCAGACGAAGTGGAAGGGGACCGTCTCCGCGCTCGGCACGATCACGATGGCGGCGAGGTTCGCCAGCGTGAAAGCGATCCACGCGATCTCGAGCCAGTAGGTCCGTAGGAACGCGACCGCTTGGCCGGGCCGGTTAGACGGCGCTGAAGCTGTAGCCGACATTTCTCACGG
Organism: Actinomycetota bacterium; assembly: GCA_020029595.1. GTDB lineage: Bacteria > Actinomycetota > Thermoleophilia > Gaiellales > Gaiellaceae > JAIBJN01. The sequence goes on from JAIBJN010000108.1 coordinate 2,729, forward strand.
TCTCGATGACGCCGGCCCCGAGCTTCGCCCGGAGGCGGCCAACGTAGACGTCGACGACGTTCGTCCCAGGGTCGAACGAGTAGCCCCACACGTCATCCAGGAGCTCCTCGCGCGTGCACACCTCCGGGTGCTTCCGCATGAAGTGCTGGAGTAGGAGGAACTCGCGCTCGGACAGGCTGACCGGGCCGTTCCCCGCGTCAGCGGTCCGCCGCAAGAGCTCGAGGGTGACCCCGCCCGCGTGCAGGACCCGCTCGGCCGGCGCGCTCGCAGGCTGCCTGAGTCTTGCGCGCACGCGCGCTAGCAGCTCGGCCAGAGCGAACGGCTTCGGCAGGTAGTCCGAGGCGCCGAGCTCGAGGCAGCGCACCTTCGACTGGACGTCCGAGAGCGCGGAGAGCACGAGCACGCGCTGGTCCGGGCGCGCCTTGAGGATGCCTTTGAGCACCGAGACGCCGTTCATGGAGGGGAGGAGGAGGTCGAGGAGGATGAGCTCGTGCCTGCCCTGCTGGGCAAGCTCGAGCCCGCGCTCGCCGTCGTAGGCAGCGTCGACCCCGTAGCCCTCGGCCTCGAGCGCGCGCGACACGAAGTGCACGATACGGGGCTCGTCGTCGATCACGAGAATCCTCGGCATCGGTTCTACGCGGGATTTGGGTTCGGAGAGGGCATGCGTCCCGTCCTCCCTAAGTATCCCACGAATTTGCGGGCTTTTCCCCCCATTTTTTCTCCTCGTGCCGCTACTCCGCTCATTAGCTTAACGAAGGAACGGTCACCGGGCGAGGACCCTTCTGGCCCGCGCCACATCGGGCTAAACGTTTTGTGACGAGTCCATGACACGCCTGTCATAAAGCTCCACAGACGCGCCTCGACGTGCTTAGCTCCCCGCCCTCGGGCCCCGGTCTTGGCACAGCGGCAACCGGCCCGAGAGATAGGGGTGCAGGTGCGGCAAGGTCGCGTAAGCGGCACCTCCGACCTAAACGTCGGAGCCGTGCGAAGGGGGACAGGGGGGACAAGGGAGCTTCGCCCCCGCATGCTCTCGCGCTTGATCCGAGCCGCGGTTGCGGCCGCGGCGGTGCTGGCGCTGGCCGGCGCCTCCGGCGTTTCTGGGGTGGCGCAGGCCGCGCCCGACTCGATGGTCACCATCGTCGCCGTGGACGCGGACACCGGGGATCCGATCACGCACTTCAGGTGGGTGCTCAACCTCGACAACAGCCACGACGCGGCTTCGCTGGAGAACCCGGCGAGCTTCAGCCCCGTCGTGGCGAGCGGCGACGAGACCAACGCCACCGACGTCTCGCTGCCTGACACCTTGGCCCCGGACCGGGGCTACCTCGTCTCTGTCTACGCGAACGACGGCGTCGGGTCGCCGACGACGAACGATCCCGACTACAAGATCGGCGGCAAGCACTTCACGCTGCCGGCCGACGCCGGCGACGTCGTCGTCGAGCTCCAGCCCAACCCGCTTCCCCTCGCCACGATCAAGGCCCGCGTCTTCGTCGACAACGCCTCCATCAACGGCGAGTGGGACAACGTCACCGAGAGTCCTCCACCTGACGTGGAGGACTTCCACGTCATCATCGAGGACGTTGTCGGCGAGGTGACGACTGACTGGTTCGGGAACCCGATCTGCACCGAGTACGAGGACCTGAACGGCAGCGGCATCTTCGACGAGGGTGACTACGGTCCCGACGGTCCGGTTCCGGTCCCTGGCACCGGCGGCTTCTGCCACCCCGGGCCCGACGGCATCGCCACCATCCCGAACCTGGGGCCCGACAAGTACGCGGTCGAGGCGATCCCGCCCGACGGCTCCGACTGGGTCCAGACGAGCACGATCGAGGGAACTCTCCACAACGACGCCTGGATCCAGGAGGGCGCTGACGGCTTCGCGACGGAGCCCGAGGCCGGCCTCTTCACGTCGGTCTGGTTCGGCTTCGTCGAGCCCTGCACGTTCGGCGACACGACCGATACCTGCCCGACCAACGACACGCCGGGCGACGGCCTGATCAAGGGCGTGCTCCGCACGAACAAGCTCGACACGACGGAGACGACCTTCAAGCTCGGGAACCCGATCCCCGACGGCTATGTCGGCCTCACCGACGTCGGGGCCCACGACGCGCAGGTCTACATGGCGCCCGCGAACCCGGACGGATCGTTCGAGATCCCGGACGTCCCCGCCTCGACCTACATCCTGACCATCTGGGATCGGCCTCTCGACCACATCATCAAGTTCCTGCGGTTCACGGTCCCGGAAGGCGGGACCGTCGACATCGGCGGCCTGATCGGCAGCGAGGGGGGCAGGGGAGTGCCGCCCTGGTTCGCCAAGATGGTCGGCTCCGTCTACCTCGACGTGAACGAGAACGGGATCCGCGATCCCGGCGAGACGACCGTCAAGGGCATCGACGTCGACACCCGCTTCAAGGACGGGACGATCCAGTACACCGCCTTCACCGACAACGGCGGCAAGTACGTGTTCCCCGAGGTCTTCGAGCTCGAGCACTTCTTCATCTCCGAGGTTGGCTACGGCCGCTTCAAGCAGACCGGGGCCGCGGTCTACAACACCGACGAGTTCGACAACCCGGTCGACTATCCGTGGGCGGACGACTGTAGGAACCTGGACGAGGACGGCAACGGCTACGCCAACGACGTGATCCCCGGCTGCACGCCGGGCGAGCCCGGGCGCGCGGGCCCCACTGGCACGGCGGAGTGCACGGCCGATGACGACTGGAAGTTGTGCGAGCACGGCCCGATCAACCAGGACCTCGGGCTCGCCTCCCTCCTCCAGGCGACGTTCCTCTCGGCCGG
>JAIBJN010000005.1 GCA_020029595.1 Actinomycetota bacterium
TTCGTCGACGACGCGCACCTCCTGCGCATCATCGACAAGATCGTCTCCCAGGTCGGCCGCCGGGTCGACGAGTCCTCGCCGATGGTGGACGCGCGCCTGCCGGACGGCAGCCGCGTGAACGCGATCATCCCGCCGCTCTCGCTGCGCGGGCCGGTCCTCACCATCCGGAAGTTCTCGCGCGATCCCTACACGATGGACGATCTGATCAACTTCGGGTCGATCACCTCGAAGGCGGCCCACTTCCTCGCCGCCTGCGTCCAGGGCAAGCTCAACGTCCTCATCTCGGGGGGAACGGGCACCGGTAAGACGACGACGCTCAACGCCCTCTCCGCCTTCGTGCCGGGTGACGAGCGCATCGTCACGATCGAGGACGCCGCCGAGCTCCAGCTCCAGCAGGAGCACGTGATCCCGCTCGAGTCGAGGCCGGCGAACATCGAGGGCCAGGGCGAGGTCAAGATCCGCGAGCTCGTCCGCAACGCCCTCCGCATGCGTCCCGACCGCATCATCGTCGGCGAGGTCCGCGGCTCGGAGACGCTGGACATGCTCCAGGCCATGAACACGGGCCACGAGGGCTCGCTGACGACGATCCACGTCTCGTGGACGGCTCGCGCCGCCTCTCGCACGTCACGGAGGTGCTGCGCATGGAGTCGGACGTCATCACCCTCCAGGACATCTTCATCGCCAAGCCTCCAGACGAGGACGCGGCCGCGCCGGGCGCGACCCGCCTCCTCTCTCCGCTGAAGTGCACGGGGCTCAAGCCGCACTTCCTCGAGCAGCTGGCCGCGAACGGCGTCGTCCTCCCGCCGAACTTCTTCCAGCAGGACTCCGACGAGGTCGTCCGCTCGACCTTCCAGGCAGCGAGCTTCGGCGGGTTCCAGTGATGCGCAGGCCGGTCGTTGCCTCCGTCCTCGCCGTCCTCGTCCTCCTCCTTCCCGCAGGCGCTCTGGCGGCGAAGGTCGAGGCGGATGCGACCGACTACCCGGTCGTCCGGGCGATCTTCGTCACGAGCAAGGCGACCTACTCCGCGCCGGTCCTGACGGAGAACGGTCAGGAGGTCACGGGCCTCGTAGCCACGAACCTTGGCCGGGCGAAGAGCATCGTCCTCGCGGTCGACCGCTCGCAGTCGATGGCCGGGCAGCCGCTCGACGCCGCGGTCGCCGCCGCGCGGGCGTTCGTGGCGGCAAAGCCGCAGGAGGATCGCATCGCCGTCGCGACCTACGCGACGGAGCCGCTCTTCCTCACGGGCTTCCAGACCTCGACGAGCGACGCCGACTCGGCCCTTCGCTCGATCGCGGTCGACCCCGTCCAAGGGACGACGCTCTACGACGCGCTCGCTCTCTCCGCGAACTCGCTCAGCGCCGAGGCCTACCTCGGTCGCGTCATCATCATCGTCACCGACGGCAACGAGACGCGGAGCGAGGCCACCCTCGAGGAGGCGATCGTCGCGGCGCAGAACGCCGGCGTGTCGGTCTACGTCGTCGGCATCGAGAGCAAGGCGTTCAACCCGGAGCCGCTCCAGCGGATCGCCGAGGAGACCGGCGGGAACTACTACGGAACCGCGTCCTCGACGGCGCTCGCGGAGGTCTACAGCTCGATCGCCGAGGAGCTCTCGCGCACCTGGCGCCTCGAGTACGTCACCTCTGCGCTGCCGAGCGAGAAGATCTCGCTCGCGGCCAAGGCTGCCGGCGAGTCGGCTTCCGTCTCGATCGTCGCCCCGGGGTCTCCGGTCGTGACGCGGACGCCGGCGATGGAGGGGCGCCTGCCCGAGCAGTTCTTCGGCACGTTCTGGGGCCAGGCCGCCTTCGCAGCGGTGGTCGGCCTCATTATCCTCCTCGCGGCCGCGTTCGCCTTCGCCTCGCCGAGAGGCTCGTGGCTCAAGGGCCGCCTGGCGCCGCACGTCGCCTCGCGGCGGCGGAGCGCGAAGCAGACGGGGCGCGAGCGGCTCAGGATCGCCGCCGGCCTCTTCCACGCGACCGAGAACGCCCTCGGCAAGTTCAAGCCGTGGCGCCGGCTCCAGCGGATCCTCGAGCGGGCCGACCTTCCTTTGCGCACCGTCGAGTTCGTCTACACGATGCTTGGCGTCGGCCTCCTCGGCGGCCTCGTCGCCGCAGGCCTGACGCGCTCGATCCCGCTGATCGCGCTCGGCCTGCTGGGCGGAGCGCTCGTCCCGTACCTCTTCGTCTCCTTCAAGGCCAAGCAGCGCGTGAGGGCGTTCGAGAACCAGCTCCCGGATCTGCTCGTGACGATGGCGGCCGGGCTCAAGGCCGGCCACAGCTTCCGCCAGGCGCTCCAGAGCGTCGTCGACGAGGACCAGCCGCCGGCCTCCAAGGAGCTGAAGCGCGTGCTCACGGAGACCCGCCTCGGGCGGCCGATGGACGAGGCGCTCAACGACATGGCCGCGCGAATCGGCTCCAAGAACTTCGAGTTCGTGATCACGGCCGTGACGATCCAGCGCCAAGTCGGCGGCAGTCTCGCCGGCCTCTTCGACATGGTCGCTGACACGGTCCGGAACCGTCAGCAGTTCGCGAAGAAGATCAAGGGCCTGACGGCGATGGGCCGAGCTTCGGCCTACGTGCTGATCGCGCTCCCCTTCTTCGTCGCCTCGATGCTGACCCTCCTGAACCCCGAGTACATGAGCCCGCTGTGGCACACGGGCACGGGCCACAAGCTCATCATCACGATGTTCGTGATGATCGGCATCGGGTCCCTCATCCTCCGCAAAATCGTCAACTTCAGGTACTGACATGATTTGGCTTCTCGTAGCTGCGGGCGCGACCATCGCCCTCGCCTTCTTCCTCCTCATGGATCTCGCGACTTTGCCCGCGCGGCAGCGCGGCGGCTCCATCCGCCGGGCAGCCACCTACGGCAAGACGCGCACGGTCGCGAGCGGAAGCGTGCTCGACGACGGGACGTTCCGAGACCGCGCGCTCGTCCCGATGAAGACCGGGCTCGCGCGGGGCGTCCTGCGGATCACGCCGCGGGCGAGCGTCGAGTCGGTGACGAACAAGCTCCTGAAGGCGGGGCTGAACCGCAAGGTCTCGCCGAGCGGCTACCTCGCCTCGAAGGCCATCCTCGCGTTCGTCGGCTTCGTCGGCGGGCAGGTCTTCGCCAGCGTGGCCGGCGCTCTTGCCTCCAAGGCCCTTCTCCTCGGAGTCGCCTTCGCGTTCGTCGGCTTCATGCTCCCCGACGTCTTCGTGACGCTGAAGATGCGCGGACGGAAGGAGGTCCTGCGGGCGGAGCTGCCCGACGCGCTCGACCTGCTCGCGGTGTCGGTCGAGGCGGGCCTCGGCTTCGACGGCGCGATCTCGAAGCTGACGGAGCACATGGACGGCCCGCTCGCCGACGAGTTCGCGCTCGCGCTCGGCGAGATGCGGATCGGCGAGAGTCGGCAGAACGCGCTCACGAAGATGATGAAGCGTGTCGACACGCCCGAGTTGTCGGCGTTCGTGCGGGCGATCATCCAGGCCGACCAGCTCGGCATCTCCCTTGGGCGCATCCTCAAGGTGCAGGCGGGGGACACGCGCGCCCGCCGCCAGCTGGCCGCCGAGGAGCGGGCGATGAAGGCGCCGATCAAGATGCTCTTCCCCACGGTCATCTTCATCTTCCCGGCCATGTTCATCGTCATCCTCGGACCTGCGTTCCTCAACCTGTCGGAGCTCTTCTAGCCTCCGGTGCCCCACGCGGAGCATGAGGCCGTGAGCGAGGAGTCGACGAAGGGTCCTAGCAAGGTCGAGGCAGAGACCGGCTTCGGCACCGGACTTCGCGGGAAGCTCGAGAAGCGGCGAGAGCCGCCTGCGGCGAACGGCGCCGCCGTCCCGCAGGCGGACGAGCCACCCGAGGCGCCTGCTGCCCCGAACCCGGTCGCCGCCGTCCCTGACTCGTCTGAGGCCGACGCGCTCCGCGCCGAGCTCGCCGTCTCCCTCGACCGCGAGCGTGAGCTCCGGGCGGAGCTCGCCGCCGCTATCGTGGTGCGGGACGACACCGCCGCGCTCGACAGCGACTTTGCCGCGCGCGGCGCCGAGCTCGACGTTCGTGCCGCTAGGGTCGCCTCGACCGAGCAGGAGCTCGAGCTGCGGGAGGCGCGGCTCACCGAGCAGGTCCAGAACTTCCGCGAGGAGCGGGAACGGCTCTCGGAGCTCGAGACGCGCCTCACGGCGACAGAGGCGCTGACCGGCGAGCGTTCCGACCAAGTCGAGGCGAAGCTCCGCGAGCTCCGCGAGCGTGACCGCGAGCGCGAGAAGCTCTCCGCTGAGCTGGCCAAGCAGGCCCAGACGCTGAACTCACAGGAGACGAAGCTCGTTCGCCGCGAGCAGGCTGTCGCCAGCCGCGAGGCGGAGATGAAGGCCCGCCAGGAGGCCCGGGACCGGGCGCTCGCCGAGCGCGAAGGCGCGCTGCGTGAGCAGGAGAAGGGCTACTCCAAGAGCGAGCAGACCTTCGCCGCCCGCGAGCGCGAGCTGGCCAAGGAGATCTCGCGCGTTCAGGCGAAGGAGGAGGCGCTCGAGGAGCGAGAGGCGGACCTGCGCGCAAAGCACGACCGCCTGCACATGGACGCTGAGCGTCTCGAGCGCGAGCTGTCCGGGCGAGACAAGGCGACCCAGGACTCCGTCGCCCTCTTGGCGGATCTCGATCGCCGGGAGGCCGAGCTCGCCGCACGGGAGGCGGAGCTTCATCACCGCGAGGCCCACCTCGCGCGGGTGGAGTCGGAGACGTCGAAGATCCTCGACGTCGAGGCTCTCCAGGAGCGGCTCAAGGAGCGTGAGCGGGAGCTCGCCGAGCGCGAAGCGGAGCTCTCGAACACCGAGGACGTCGTCGAGTCCCAGCGCAAGCGACTCGAGCGCCGCGAGAAGCGGCTCACCGAGACGGAGTCGTCCCTCCGCGACCGGCTCGGCGAGCTCGACGCCCGCGAGACCGACCTCGACGCCAAGGAGGCGCGGGTCGAGGCCGACATCGAGATCCGCGAGGACAAGCTCGAGCGGCGCGAGGCCGAGCTGTCGGACCTCCAGGAGCGTCTCGGCCAGAAGGAGAACGAGCTCGCGGCCTACGTCACCCAGGTGCAGACGGAGCTGAAGCGGCGCGAGGACGAGTGGTGGGACAAGGTCACCGGGGGCGAAGCCCCCACTGAGGACGCTGCCTGATCCGAGCTAGGCCGGCGCGGCTTCGGGCGCCCGCCAGCGCTCGAGGGCGTCCCAGCAGGACACCGTGTCCGCCGACACCTGCGCGCCCAGATCCGCGGGCGAGCGCGCCCATGAGAGCTCGGCCACTTTCGCTGAATGCGGCTCGGGCTCGGCTTCTTCGCCCAGCATGGCGTGGTAGACGATCAGCGCAGAGCCGGTGTCGTCGCTGACGACCACGGCGACGGGCTGGAACCCGGGGAGATCTCCCTCTCCGAGCCCGATCTCCTCTGCCGCGTCGGCGAGCACGGCGTCGCGCGCCTGCTCGGCCGGGCTGAGCCCTCCCGACGCGGATGCGGTCCACAGAAGCGGGTCGCGGCCGATCGACGGCCCGCGCAGCTGGAAGAGGGTCAGGCCCTCCGGCCGTTCGACGAAGAGCTGCACCCCCAGGGCGAAGCCGAGCCGGTAGGCCTGGGTCGGCTCCGCGAAGACGACCATCGCCTCGGCGTAACGGCCGTGCCGGTGGAGGATCGCGCCGTCGCGCGAGACGCCGTGGCAGAAGGCGATCGGGCCGTCGAAACGGCCCCTGGTCCGGGAGAGGACGAGCGCAGCGTCGTCGACGGCCCGCAGGAGCGGCCCGTCGGCGGGGAGCCCGAACGGGAAGGGGCGGAACCTCGGCTCGGCGTCCAGGGGCACGATCGCGTGCATGGGCCGAAGTGTGGCGGACCAGGCCGACGTGACGCGCCAACGACCCTAGGCGGGAATCTTGTCGGTGCCGGAACCGCCGTTGATATTGGTGTCGGCCTGGTCGTCCGCCGCGTCGAGCGTGTCGTTCCCGATCCCGCCGATGAGGCTGTCCGCGCCCGCCCCGCCGACGATCTGGTCGTTGCCGTCGTTGCCGTTGAGAAAGTCGTTGCCGCCGTTGCCGAAGATTCTGGTCGTTGCCGGCGAAGGCCTGGACGACGTCGTTCCCCGTCCCGCCGACGATGACGTCGTCCTGCCCGGCTCCGTTGATCTCGTCGCCGAGGTCGCCGGCGACGAGGACGAGCCGGCCGGGGTACTCGAGCCCGGCGCCGAAGCCGCCGCGGCCGGAGAGGAAGTTGACGCCGCCCCCGCCGCGCAGCTCGAGCACGGCCGGGAAGGGCGAGAGCGCCACGTCGACGTCCCCGTCCGCGTTCAGGGAGAGCCCGTTTGCCCCCGCGGCGAGCGTGTCGTTCCCCGCCGTCCCGATGACGATGATCTGGTCGGTGGTGTCGCCGAGCGAGAAGGTCATCTCGATCTCCGCGAGGTTGCTCTCCACCGTCGCCCCGGGCGCGACGGCGCCGCCACTCATGTCGAGGACGAGCTGCTCGATCGAGCCCGCCGCCCCCGTGACCGTGATCGCTCCGGTTCGCGGCCGTGGCCGCCCCGCACGCGACCGGAGTGGCGCCGAAGTGGATCTCACCCCCGACGACCGCGAGCGTCACGTGCGCTCCAGCCGCGGCGCTCGCGTTCACCTTCTTCGTCAGCGAGCCGTAGGCGCACGAGCTGCCGGGCGGCTCAGCCGAGCCTGAGCGATTCCGGCGGCGGGGGCAGCGGCTCGGGGACGACCTCCGAAGGGAACGCCGGCAGGGGCGGGGCGACGCGCGCGCCTGACTGGATGAGGTTGCGCACCTCCCGCAGCGCGACGGAGAGCGTCTCGAGGCTCGAGAGCCCGCCCATGCGGATGTCCGCGAGCACCTGGAGCGCACGGTCGACCCCCGGGCGGCGGCCCTCGTGCCACTCCGCGACGCGGGCCTCGGGGTCGAGCTCCGGCTGCCCCGCCTGGAGCGCCTCCCGCGTGAGCGCGCTGTGGACGCTGTAGAGCTCGTCCCGGAGCGCTGCACGAGCGAGGGTCTGCCAGCGGTTGTCGCGCGGGAGGGAGGTGATCTCGTCTCGGAGCCATTGGAGCTGGAGGCGCGCGCCGAGCGCGTGGTAGACGGCGGCAACCTCCTCGATCGGCGCGCCCGTCGCCGCAGCCACCTCGACGATGTCGAGCGCCGAGAACATCGTGCCGAGGCCGGCGACGCGGGTGGCCAGCTCCTTCGGGACGCCTCCGCGGACGTACTCCGCGGCCGTGCGCTCCAGGGCGGTCCTGTCTCCGCCGACGAGGAGGCCCGCGAGCGTCTGCCCGAGGAGCGCGGCGCCGGGGGAGAAGTAGTCGATCTCCGCGGCGATGTCCAGGGGGCGGGGGCGGCTCCTGACGAGCCAGCGCGTCGCGCGCTCGACCAGCTTCCGCCCCTCGAGGAGCATGCTGAGCTGGATCGCCGCCGGGATGGCCTCGTCGAGATCCTCGATCGCCGTCCAGAGGGCGCGCAGGTCGAAGACCTCCCGCGCAACCGCGTAGGCGCGGGTGATGTCGGCCGCGGCCGCACCGGTCTCCTCGGCGAGCCGGAACGCGAAGGTGATCCCGGCACGGTTCACGAGGCTATTGGTCTCGTAGGTGGCGATCAGCTCGCGCCGCAGGCGGTGCTCGTGCATCCGGTCGGGGAAGCGCTCCGAGAGCACGCGCGGGAAGTACCGGACGAGCTCGCTCGCCATGTACTCGTCGTCCGGAAGGCCCGAGGCGAGGAGCGCGTCGTAGAGCTCGATCTTCGCGTAGGCCAGGAGGACGGCGAGCTCCGGGGAGACGAGCCCGCCCCGGGCGGCCCCCCGTTCCGACAAGACCTCGTCGCTCGGCAGGAACTCGAGCTCGCGGCTGAGCCGACCGCTCTGCTCGAGGTGCTGGATCAGCCGCGCGTGGACGCCGAGCATGGAGGGCGCCTGGGTGACGGCGAGGCTCAGCGCCTGCGTCTGCCGGTAGTTGTTCCGCAGGACGAGGCGGGCGACGTCGTCGGTCATCTCGACGAGCAGCTCGTTCCGTTGCTTCTCGGTCATGTCTCCGTCGGCGACGACGGCCCCGAGGAGGATCTTGATGTTGACCTCGTGGTCCGAGCAGTCGACGCCGGCCGAGTTGTCGATCGCATCCGTGCAGATCCGCCCGCCGGTCAGGGCGTACTCGACGCGGCCCCGCTGCGTGAAGCCGAGGTTCCCGCCCTCTCCGACGACCCGTGCGCGGAGGTCGCGCCCGTCCACGCGCAGGACGTCGTTCGTCTTGTCGCCGACCTCGGCGTGCGACTCCGAGGAGGCCTTCACGAAGGTCCCGATGCCGCCGTTCCAGAGCAGGTCGATCTCCGCGGTGAGGAGCGACCGGATCAGCTCGTTCGGCGTCAGCGCCTCCGCCTCGACCCCGAGACGCGCTCGCAGCTCGGGCGAGAGCGGGATCGACTTGGCCGCGCGCGGGAAGACGCCTCCGCCTGTGGAGATCCTCTCCGCGTCGTAGTCCGTCCAGCTCGAGCGAGGGAGCGCGAAGAGGCGCTCGCGCTCGGCGTAGCTCGTCTCCGGATCGGGGTCGGGGTCGAGGAAGACGTGCTCGTGGTTGAAGGCGGCGACGAGCTTCAGGTGCCGCGAGAGGAGCATGCCGTTGCCGAACACGTCGCCGGCCATGTCGCCGATGCCGACTACCGTGAAGTCCGTCGTCTGGATGTCGACGCCGAGCTCGCGGAAATGGCGCTTGACCGACTCCCAGGCGCCGCGCGCCGTGATCCCCATCGCCTTGTGGTCGTACCCCGCCGAGCCGCCGGAGGCGAAGGCGTCGTCGAGCCAGAAGCCGTACTCCGCGGCGATCCCGTTGGCGATGTCGGAGAAGGTGGCCGTGCCCTTGTCGGCGGCGACGACGAGGTAGGGGTCGTCGGCGTCGTAGCACACGACCTCGCGAGGCGGGACCGTCTCTCCGCCGACAAGGTTGTCCGTGAGGTCGAGGAGCCCGCGCATGAGCGCGCGATAGCACTCGACGACCTCCTCGCGGAGCGCCTCGCGGTCCGGCGGCGGGCGCTTGACGACGAAGCCGCCCTTCGCCCCCACGGGGACGATGACGGCGTTCTTCACCATCTGGGCCTTCATCAGGCCGAGGACCTCAGTGCGGAAGTCCTCTCGCCGGTCCGACCAGCGGATCCCTCCACGTGCGACCTGCCCGCCTCTCAGGTGGACGCCCTCCACCCGCGGGGAGTAGACCCAGATCTCGTACCGCGGCCGCGGGAGCGGCAGGTCGGGGACGAGCGCAGGGTCGAACTTGAAGGAGAGGTAGGGCTTCGACTCCCCGTCCGCGCGACGCTGGAAGTAGTTCGTCCGCAGCGTCGCCTGGACGAGCCGGAGGAAGCTCCGCAGGATGCGGTCCTCGTCGAGGCTCGCGACGGCGTCGATCTCCTCCTCGATCAGCGCGGCGAGGCTCTCGGCCTCCGCGTCGCGCTCCTCGTCACGGGCAGGGTCGAAGCGGAGGCGGAAGAGCTCGACCAGCTTTCGCACGATCCCCGCGTGCTCCGCAAGCGTCTCCTCCATGTACGCCTGGCTGAACGTGCTGCCGGTCTGCCGGAGGTACCTCGCGAACGCGCGGAGGACCGCGACCTCGCGCGAGGCCAGCCCGGCGCGGAGCACGAGGCGGTTGAAGCCGTCGACCTCGATCTCGCCGCGCCAGGCCTGGCCGATGGCCTCCTTGAACGCCTCCCCGACGCCGTCCAGGTCGATGGTGCCGTCCTCGCTCGTGAGACCGAAGTCGTAGATCCACGCGTCGATCGGGCCTGCGCGGTCGATCTCGTACGGCCGCTCGTCGTACACCTTCACGCCCATGTCCTCGAGGAGCGGGAGGACGTCCGAGAGGAGGATCGGCTGGCCCGAGCGCAGGAGCTTCAGGCAGAAGAAGTCGTCAGCCGCCTCGAGCGGCCGGTAGAGCGTCATCGCGAGGTCGCCGTCGGGGTCGAGCCGCTCCATCCGCTCGACGTCGAGGACCGCCGCCGGAGCCGTGAAGTCGTCCCGGTAGGCCGCCGGAAACGCGTCGCGGTAGCGCGCGAAGAGCTCCGTGCCCCGCTCCTCGCCGTACTGCTCGACCAGCGCGTCGCTCAGGTCGTCGGCCCACGAGCGCGTCGCCTCGACGAGACGCGCCTCGACCTCGCCGACGTCGTAGTCCGGCATCGTGCCGGGTCTCGTGTAGATGACGTAGTGGAGCCGTGCGAGGACGGACTCCGAGAGGCGCACCGTGTAGTCGACGCTGACGCCGTTGAACGACTCCTGGAGGATTTCCTGAATCGCCTCCCGGACCTGGGTGTTGAAGCGGTCGCGGGGCACGTAGACGAGGCAGGAGAGGAAGCGCCCGAAGGTGTCGCGGCGGACGAAGAGCCTCACGCGCTGGCGCTCGCCGAGGTGGACGATCCCCATCGCGATCGCGAAGAGGTCGTCGTCGGAGATCTGGAAGAGCTCGTCGCGTGGGAACGTCTCGAGGATCTCGAGCAGCGCCTTGTCGTCATGGCTCCCGGGCGGAAGGCCCGAGCGCTCCTGGACTCTGCGGACCTTGCGGCGGAGGAGTGGGATCTCGTGCGGGCTCGCGCTGTAGGCGGTTGACGTGTAGAGACCGAGGAAGCGGCGCTCGCCCGCCACCTCGCCGGACTCGTCGAAGCGCTTCACGCCGACGTAGTCGAGGTAGGAGGGGCGATGGACGGTGGCGCGCGAGTTTGCCTTCGTGAGGACGAGGGGGTTCTTCTCGCGCGCGAGCCCCTGCGCCTCCGGCGGGAGCTTCACGACTCCTGGATCCGAGTCGGTGTCCCGCAGGATCCCGAGCCCGGTGCCGGGGACGCGCCGGAGAGCGTCCTCGCCATCCTCCGTGACGAGGTCGTACTCGTGGTAGCCGAGGAACGTGAAGTGATCGTCGAGGATCCACTCGAGGAGGGCCTTCGTCTCAGCCACCTCCTCCGCGTCCACCGGCGGCGGGCTCTCGTCGAGATCTGTGACGACCTGCCGCCCGCGCTCGACCATCGCCGGCCAGTCCTCGACGGCGGCGCGGACGTCTCTGAGCACGCGCTCCAGCCCCTCGCGGAGCCGCTCCAGATGCTCGTGCTCGGTCTCCCGGACGACCTCGGCGTGGAGGAACGACTCGAGCTGGCAGTCGTCGGCGGGCGCGTCATGAGGGAGGACGTCGAGGAGGAGTCCGCCCTCGTCCCGCCGCACGCGCACGACGGGGTGGATGATCAGGTGCACGCCGCTCCCGAGCCGGTTCAGCTCCATGCTCACCGAGTCGACGAGGAACGGCATGTCGTCGTTCACGATCTCGACGACGGTGTGGGTCGAGGCCCAGCCGTGCTCCTCGAGCTGAGGTGTGTAGACGCGGACCTTGGCCTCACCCGGCGACCGCCGCGAGGCGAAGTTCAGATGGGCGAGGGCGGCGCCGTAGAGGTCGGGAACGGTGCGCTCGAGCAGGTCCTCGGCCGCGACGGCGCCGAAGTAGATGCGGGCGAAGGCTTCGAGCCGCGCGGCCTGCTCCGGCGGGAGCTTCTCGCGCGCATGCTCGACCGTCTTCTCGATCAGAGCGGCCTTCGCCTCGTCGGGCTTCGAGCTCATCTGCTCTTCACCCGAGAGTTGTAGACGACCCGCCTCGCCCTGTCGACCCGCTACCGCCGGACGGCACGGCCGGCGGGCGCTACCGCCGGCCGTGGCCATGGAGGGAAGGTGACTCTGCGGCGCCCGAACGCCTCAGCGGTCGTCGTCGTCGCGGTCGTCGTCGTCCCCGTCGTCCCCGGAGTCGTCCGAGCCGGGGCCGGAGTTGTCGTCGTCGTCAGCGTCGTCTGCGCCGTGGTCGTCCGGGCCGTCGTCGTCAGACCCGTGACCCGAATCGTCGGAGCCCGGGCCGGAGTCGTCGTCGCGGTCGTCGTCTGCGCGGTCGTCGTCGTCGTCGTCCCTGTCGCGCCCGGAGTCGTCCGAGCCGGGGCCGGAGTTGTCGTCGTCGCGTTCGCCGTCTGTGGCGCCGGTGCAGCGAGGGTCGTTCGCGTGCTCGGCCTCGTCGCACGGGCCGCTGACGTCCTCGGTCTCCGTGGTCGTGGTCGTCTCGTCGGTCGTCGTGGTACCCGTGGCTGGCGCCGGCGCACTCGTGCCGCCGCCGGCCGCGATCGCGAGGCCAACGCCGAACACGACGACGACGGCGGGGACCAGCAGGAGCTTCGTGATGGTGGACATGGAGCCTCCCAGCTCGATCTCGGATTGCTCCGTGGAGGCTAGGAAAGGCCGGGAAAAGCGCGTCCCTGAGGGTGGTGAAGACTTCGTCGGGGGCGAGTAAGGACTCGGTAAGCGCTAGTCGTCGTCGCCCGAGTCGTGGCCGCTCGAGTCGTCGTCGCCCGAACCGCTGCCGTTCGAGTCGTCGTCCGAGCCGGATCCACTTTCGCCCGAGTCGTCGGAGCCGGAGCCCTGCCCGCTCGAGCCACCACCGCCGGATGCGTCGTTCGCGGCTGGACGCGGGTCGCAGTCGGGGTCGAGGCGGTGATCCGGATCCTTGCATTTCCCGGGGAGGTCGCCGTCGCCGCGATCGTCGTTCGCGGTCGTGGTCGTCGCGCCGGGCTCGGTCGTCGTCCGATCCGGGACCGCCGTGACTCGCGCGATCTTCTCGGGCACGGAGACGACTGCCGGCACGGCAGCGAGTGAGCCCGCAGACGTGAGGTAGACCGCGAGAGCCAGCCCGACGGGGAGGGCGAGGCCCGCGAGAGCGAGGAGAAGGGTGCGTGCCCGGCTCATCGTCTCGACGCTAGCAGGCCGTTCCTTCAGGAATGGTTAGGCGCGAGTGAGAAGTCGGTAGAGAGCGTAGGGAAGCTGGCGCGAACGCAGGTTCCGGGGCCGTCCAGGATCTCGACCTCGCCGCCCCAGCGTTCGGCGAGCTCGGCGACGATCGCAAGTCCGAGGCCGGTTCCAGAGCCCGCGCTGCGCCCGTCGGCGCCACGGTAGAAGCGCTCGAAGATGCGTTCTCGCTCGTCCGGCGGGATGCCGGGGCCGGTGTCCGAGACAACGAGCGCCGGCCTGTTTTCGGTCCGCACGGCCTGGACCTCGATGCGAGCTCCGGGCGGCGAATAGCGGATCGCGTTCTCGATCAAGTTGTCGAGGATGTGGGCGACGTCGGCCGGCGAGGCCCAGACACGCTCGCCCGGCGCGTCCCGGAGCTCGAGCTCGTGCCTGGCCGCGGCCGCCGCCTCCTCCCAACGCAGCGCCGCGGCCCGTGCTGCCTCGCCGAGGTCGACGCTCTCCCCGGCGGTCTCCTCCGAAGAGGCCCGCGCCAGTGCGAGCAGGTCGTCCACGAGAGCGCTCAGCCGATCGAGCTCCGCCTCTGCCTTTGTCGCCTCCTCGGCCGCACCGCCACCCTCCCGGCGGATAGCCTCCAGCCGCAACTTGATGCCGGTGAGCGGCGTGCGGAGCTGGTGAGAGGCGTTGGCCACGAAGTCGCGCTGTGCGGCGAGGTTGGCCGACAGCGCTCCAGCCATACGGTTGAAAGATCGTCCGAGTTCGTCGATCTCCTGTGGGCCCTCGGGCTCGACGCGCGCGTCGAGGTCGCCCCGCCCGAGCCGCCCCGCAGCGGCACGAAGCTTCTCCACGGGCCGTGCGACCGAGCCCGCGAGAATCCACGCGAGCACGAGGCCGGCGGCGACCACGGCGAGGCCGATCAGCGCGAGCCGGAGCCAGCTCGAGCGCACGCTTGCGTTCACCTCGCCCATCGGCGCGGAGACTCGCAGCGCACCGACGACGTTCCCGCCGTCGGCGACGGGTACCGTCACCAGGAGCAGGTCCTCGGCCAGCGTGTCGCTGCGGCGTTCCCGGACGTCGACTCGTCCCGCGGAGAGCGCCGCTTCGAACTCCGGCCGCTCGGCGGTGGCGAACTGCTCTCCGGGCGCCTGCGCGCCGTCGCTGTCGGCGAGGATGCGGCCGGCGCTGTCCACCACGACTGTGCGCGCGTTGTCCGCAACGGTTGCGTTGCCCACCACCAAGCCGAGCTGGTCGGTGACCTCTGCCGACGGGTCCGAAGTGTTCCCCTGCGCGACGAGGTCGGAGACGCGGGCCGCGAGGACTGCCGCGTTTGCGAGCACGTCCGACTCGAGCTCGGACGAGGCGCGTCTGTCGACGCTGAGGGCGAGCGGTACGGCCAGGGCGAGCACCACTGCTGCCAGGAGGTAGGCGGCGGCGAGGACGAGCCGGGCGCGGAAGCTCACTGCGCCTCGACCGCGGGGTCGAAGCGGAAGCCGACGCCCCGGACCGTGTGGATGTACCGCGGCGCGGCGGGGTCGTCGCCGAGCTTTTTCCGCAGGGCGCTCACGTGGACGTCGAGCGTCTTCGTCGAGCCGAACCAGGCGGGGTCCCACACCTCACGCACGAGCTCCTCCCGCTTGACGACCTTTCCGGCGCGCTCGAGGAGCACGCGCATCAGCTCGAACTCCTTCACGGTCAGCTCGAGCGGCTCGCCTCCCTGCGTCGCCTCGTGCGCTTCGAGATCCAAGCGGACGTCGCCGGCTTCGAGCACGGCGGCCGCGTGCGCCGGAGCCTCGCCTCCGCCCCGGCGGAGGACGGCGCGAATGCGAGCGGCGAGCTCCACGGCGCTGAACGGCTTGGTGACGTAGTCGTCGGCGCCCAGCTCGAGCCCGAGCACTCGATCCATCTCCTCGCCGCGGGCGCTGAGCATGACCACCGGCGTGCGCGAGGTCTCCCGCATTCGCCGCAGCACGTCGCGCCCGTCTCCGTCAGGGAGCATGACGTCGAGGAGGACGAGGTCGGGCGCGCGGCGCGTGAACAGCTCCATACCCTCCGCGGCGGTGCCCGCGACGATCGGGTCGAAGCCCTCGCGCGCGAGCGCGGCTGCGAGCGGCTCGGAGATCGCCTCCTCGTCCTCGATCAGCAGGATCGTCCGCTTGGTCATCGCCTGGACTGTGCGGTCCGCCGGACCCTAGGGACAGTCGGGCTCCGTGGGCGGGATGACATTGGTCTGCCTCTGCCCCTCGGCTCGAATCGTGGCCAGGATCGTGCTCGCCATCAGCTTGGCGCCCACCGGGTTCAGGTGGATGGCGTCGTACGTGAGGCCCCGGCGGTCGGAGACCTCGTCCCAGGGCGCGACCACAAGGTCGTCGCGGAGGCGGTCGAGGCGGCGGATGCGCTCGTTGACGTAGGGGAAGTACCAGGCGTAGCGGTTGTGCTGCCACATGGCCGCAGGCGGGATCACCGCGCGCCGCGCTTCGCGCAGCGTCACCCAGACGAACTGCCGCGCCCCCTTCCGCCGCAACGTGGCGAGGAGCGCCCTGGCCTCCGAGTCGAACTTCCGCGCCCAGGTGGCGTAGTTGCGCCGGCCACGCTCCCACAGGGAGTTGTAGCCGATGCCGATGACGACGAGGCGGGTGACGGGCCTGCTCCGTGCGGCGATCTGGTCCCTCATCGCCGGGAGCATGACCGCGGGCTTCCCGACGATCTCGATCCTCCACCGTCTGAAGGTCTCCCGCATCGCCACCGTCCCGCCCAGGAGCACCGAGTCCACGAGGACGGTGTGCCGGCGCGCGGTCCACCACCTCGGGCGAACGGTCTGTGCGGGCTCCGCCGGAGCCTCGCAGATCGTCGAGATCCCGAGCCGCTCCGAGGCCGGCGCCGGGTTGCCGGCGCCGAACACGAAGCCCGCGACGAGCGCACCGACCACGACCAGCGCACCGGCGGCCGTGCCGAGGGCGACGAGACGCCGCCGCGCGTGGCCCCGGCGGAGGGCAGCCCTTTGTGCCGCCCGCTCCTCCGGCGTGAGCGGTCGATCCGTCAAGGTGCGTCCTCCCGCGGCTTCATCGCTCGTTCGCGCCGACCCACCTTAGCCGCGAACCGGGGAAGGCGCCCAGCGTGGCAAACTCCTGCTCGTGAACCTGTTTCGGTTCATCCCCGGCTACGAGACCTCGATCTACGAGGCCGGGCGCGAGCCGATCTTCGTCGCGCTGCTCGCCTTCCTGATCTGCTTCTCGATCACGCGCGGATACACGCGCATTGCGAGACGTCGCGGCTGGGGCAGCGGCAGCGTCCACGGCGTCCACCTCCACCACGTCGTGATCGGCATCGTCCTCGCGCTCGTCTCCGGCGCGCTGATCATCGGGTTCGAGCCGGTGGACAACTTCGTCGAGCTCTTACTCTGCGCCGTCTTCGGCTCGGGCGCGGCGCTCATCCTCGACGAGTTCGCGCTCGTCTTCCGGCTCCAGGACGTCTACTGGTCGGAGGAGGGACGCTCGTCGATCGACGCGGTGATCATCGCCGTCACCGTGGGGATTCTGGTGCTCCTGCACCTCGTGCCGTTCGACCAGAGCACGGCCGAGGACGGGAACCGCTGGTGGCTCATGATCTACGTCGCCGTCCACGTCGCCCTCGTCGTCGTCACCTTCCTCAAGGGGAAGTTCTTCCTCGGCCTCCTCGGGATGTTCGTCCTCGGCCTCGCGCTGATCGGGGCGATCAGGCTCGCCAAGCCCGGCTCTCCCTGGGCGCGGCGTTTCTACAAGGCGGACAGCCGCCGGCTCCTCCGGGCCGAGGAGCGTCACCGCCGGCACGAGGAGCGGTGGGCGGCCAGGACCAGGCGGCTGCTGGACTTGATCGGCGGCGCGCCGAGCGCATCCGAGCCCTACTCGCGAGAAACCGACTAGGCTCGCCGCGTGCGAATCCTCTACGGGGCCGTCGGAGAGGGGCTAGGGCACGCGACCCGCTCGCGCGTCGTCGCGACGCACCTGCTCGAGCGGGGGCACGAGGTCAAGATGGCCGCGTCCGGGCGGGCGCTGCCGTACCTGCGCGAGCACCTGCCCGACGTCGAGGAGATCTGGGGCCTCTCGTTCGTCCTCGAGCACGGCAGCGTCAACGCGTGGAAGACGCTGACGACGAACGTGCGCGGCGGCCTCCGCGGGGTCCCGGCGGACTGGCACCGGGGCGCGGCGGTCGCGCGCTCCTTCGCGCCGGACCTCGTCCTCACCGACTTCGACGCCTTCGCCTACCTCTACGCGAAGGCCCACCGGCTGCCGGTGCTGAGCGTCGACAACATCCAGATGGTCGACCGCTGCAAGCACGACGCGGCCATCCTCCGCGGCGTCCACGGCGACTACCGCGCCGCGCGCACGTTCGTCCACACGAAGCTGGGGCGCGCCAGCCAGTACGTGATCACGACCTTCTTCCGGCCGCCGCTCCGCAAGACGCGAACGACGTTGGTCCCGTCCCTGCTCCGCCCGGAGATCCTGGCGGCGCGCCCCGAGCCCGGCGCGCACCTGCTCGTCTACGGGCGGATCGGCGAGCGCTCGATCGCGGCGCTCCAGTCGAGCGGCGTCCCCTGCCGCGTCTACGGAGCCAGGGACGGGCTCACTGCGGAGGTGCGGGAGAGAAACCTGAGCTACCGGCCCTTCGCCAACGAGGCGTTCATCGACGACCTGCGGACGTCTCGCGGCGTCGTCGCCTCGGCCGGCTACTCGCTCATGAGCGAGGCCGTCTACCTGCGTCGGCCGATGCTCGCGCTCCCGCTCGCCGGCCAGTTCGAGCAGGAGATGAACGCCCGCTATCTCGAGCAGCTCGGCTTCGGCACGGCCGCCGACGCGCTCGAAGAGGCAGCGCTCGAGCGCTTCCTCGAGCGCGAGCCCGTCCACGAACGAGCCCTCGCGGACTACCGGCAGGACGGCAACGGGGAAGCGCTGGCGACGATCGACGCCCTCGTCGACGAGCTCGCCCGCCCGCGGCGCTCGTGAGCGAGCTCGAGCTCGGCCGGACGCTCCTGCTCTACGCCTGGGCGTTCGGGCTGGCCGGGATCGAGATCGAGATCGAGGGCGGCTACGGCTGGGCCGAGCGCCTGCCGACCTGGTTTCGGAGCCGGGGTGCGGTCGGCCGGGTCTACGGCGCGGCGATGGGTCGGCGCCCGCTGACCGGCTACCACGTCTACGCGTTCACCATCCCACTCCTCCTGCTGCACCTGCCCTACGTCGCCGGAGTGGCCTGGACGCTCGCCGGGGAGCTGCGGACGCTCGCCACCTTCTTCGCGCTCGCCGTGGTCTGGGACTACCTGTGGTTCGTGCTCAATCCGGCGTACACGGTTCGCCGCTTCGAGCGGGGAAAGGTGTGGTGGTTCGAGGTGCCGTGGATCTGGCGCTTTCCGCTCGACTACTACGCGGGCGTGGCACTCTCCCTCGGGCTCGCCGGGCTCTCCGCCTGGGCCGCCGGGGAGGCCGAGCCGCTTCGGCGTCATCTCTGGATGCTCGCCGGGCTGGCGGTGCTCGTCGGCCTGACCGTGCTCGCCGCGCCGCTCTACCATCGCTGGTATCGGCACATGCGGCGGGCGGGCGCCGACGACCGCCCGGCGACAGCCACCTTCCCGCCGCCGGCTCCGGAGGAGACCTGGGCCGGAGGGATGCCCGACCTGCACCCGCTCGCAGGGTCGATCGACGACGAGAGGAGAACGCGATGAGGAAGTGGCCGCTCGCGGTCGGCGCCGCCGCTGGCGCCACCGGCTGGGCGATCTACAACGCGCTCGAGCCGAAGGCGCAGGGGTTCGGCCGGGCCTTCGTCGGCACGCCGGGCGAGGGGAAACTCATGGCGTTGACCTTCGACGACGGGCCCAACACGGCCTGGACGCCTTCGCTTCTCGAAGTGCTCGCCAAGTTCGACGTCAAGGCGACGTTCTTCTCGATCGGCCACTACGCGCGCGAGCAGCCGTCGTTGCTCCGCGAGGTCGCCGCGGCCGGGCACGCGATCGGCAACCACACGTACTCCCACGTGACGATGCCGCTCCACACCGACGAAACGATCCGGCGCGAGCTTCGTCGGACGACGGAGGCGATCGAGGACGCGGGCGTCGAGATGGCGCGCGTCCAGGGCCGCAGGTTGATGCGGCCTCCCTACGGCCGGCGCCGGCCCGGGACGCTGCGCGTGCTCCGCGAGGAGGGGTACGTCCCGATCCTCTGGTCGGTGACGCTCTGGGACTGGAACAAGGGCATCACCACGGAGAAGATCATGCGCAAGGCGGAACGGCAGATCCGCGGCGGCGACATCATCCTTCTCCACGATGGCTGCAATGTCGCCATGGGCTGGGACCGCAGCCACTCGATCCGCTCCGCGGAGCTGATCCTCACCCAGTGGAAGGAGCAGGAGGGCTTCGAGTTCGTCACGATCCCCGAGATGATCGAGAGCACCGGCTACCGGGACCCCTGATGCGGATCTTCGTCTGGCACGGCTACCTCCTCGCGGGAACGGGCTCGAATATCTACGCGCGCCAGCTCGCGCGCGAGTGGCGGCGCGAGGGGCACGACGTGACCGTGTTCTCGCAGGAGCCTCAGCCTGGGCGGTACGACCTCGGAGGGGCGGCCACGGTCCGCCCCGACGTCAGCGGGCTCCTGCCCGTCTTCGTGCTCGACGACTACGACGGCTACGAGGTGAAGCTGGTGCAGGACTGCACGCGGGCCGAGCTCGACGCCTGGGTGGAGGCCAACGCGGCCGCCATGCGCGAGCGCCTCCCCGCCGACCTCGTCTTCGTCAACCACGTCCTCCTCGGCGGCCCGGTCGGCGCCGCGGCCGGCTCGCGCTTCGTCTGCAAGGCGCATGGCTCGGAGCTCGAGTACTCGATGCGGGGAAACGCCGAGCTGTCCGTTTGGGGCCGGGAGGCGCTTGCCGGCGCGGCAGCGGCCATCGTCGGCTCGGAGCACATCCGCGAGGTCCTCGATGAGGTATGCGGACACGTCGAGCGCGTCCACGAGATCCCGCCCGGCGTGGACGTCGAGCTCTGGCGGCCCCAGGCCCGGGGCGAGGCGCTCCAAGCGCTCGTCGAGGAGGCCCGCCGCGACCCGCCGAACCCAGGCAACGGGAACGAGCGGCTCCCGGACGAGGGCAACGCCGACCGGCTCGCCTCCTTCCTGGCCGGCGAGCGGCCGACAGTCGTCTACTTCGGGAAGCTGATCTTCAACAAGGGCGTTCACGTCCTCCTCGAAGCGCTGCGAGGGGTGGACGCGCGGGCCGTGATCGTCGGCTTTGGCGACTACCGCACGGAGCTCGAGCAGCAGGCAGAAGGGCTCGACGTCCTCTTCACCGGGCCGCTCGAGCACCGGCATCTCGTCCACCTGCTCGCACTCGCGGACGCCGCTGTCGTGCCGTCGATCTTCCCGGAGGCGTTCGGCATGGTCGCGGCGGAGGCTGCGGCGGCCGGCTGCCCGCCCGTGGTGGCGAACCACTCCGGCCTGGCGGAGATCGCCCAGGGGCTGGAGAGCGACTACCCGCCAGAGCTGGGGTGGCTGGCGAGCTTCCCGAGCGGAGACGCCGCCGAGCTCCGGCGGCGGCTCGAGGAGCTGCTCGCGCTCGGACCCGACGACCGCGCGGCGATTCGGACGGCGGCGCGGCGGGCGACCGTCGAGCGCTGGAGCTGGACGAGCGTGGCGCGGCGGATCCTCGCCACCGTCGACTGAGTTCGCGGGCGGGCGGGGCGGCCGACGACTCCGGCCGCCCCGTCGCACGCTCAGGGCCCGGTCGTGGCGACGTTCGCGGTTCCCCGCGTCAGAGTCGTCGTGAAGACCCAGTCGGCCGCGGCGTCGTTCGTATCGCGCCCGTCCGGGATCCTGCTGAGCGAGCCTGCGACCGTGTTCGAATCGGCTGCGGTCGTCGGGAGCACCGTTCCCTCGACGAGGTTGTACGTCGTCCCGTCGATGACGGCGGCCGTAATCGCGCCCTCGTAGGAGAGCGCGTCGAGGAGGACGCCGCCGTCTGTGTCGATGAGGGCGAGCCCGTCGGGCGCCCCGTTCTGGGCGTCGCCCGCGACGACGAGGAAGCCGCCCGGCTCGAGCGTCCCGGTCAGGGCCTCGCGGTCGTACTCGGCGGAGTCGGCGCCGTCCACGTAGACGAGCACGATGCCGGCGAGGTCGACCGCGCTCGTGCCGACGTTCTCGAGCTCGACGAACCCGTCTGCGTCCGTGCCCACCTGGTCGTAGTCGACCTCGTTCAGGACGAGGGTCGAGGCGGAGGGCGGCGGTGGCGGCGGTGGCGGCGGAGGTGGAGGCGGCCCGCCGGGCACGCAGCGGAAGAGCACGGTGTCGTCCCCTGCGAAGTCGAGCTCGACCTCGCCGCTTGGGCCTCCGTCGGTCGTGCACGAGATGCCGTCCAGGTCGCTGAGCTTCGTGAGCCCGGAACCAGGGTCGCCCTTGGGCCCGGGCGGGCCTGCGGGCCCCGGAGCGCCCGCGGGGCCTGCGACGTTCCATAAGACGGCCAGCTCGCGGGGCCGGCACGCACCCTCGGCGGACACGATCCGCACCCAGCCGCCGTTCGGGTGGCGGCACGCGTGGATGACCTCGTCGGCCGCGGCGGCGGCTTCGGCCGAGCTCTTGCTCACCGCGAGGGCGCCCCCCGCCGCGGCGGCGACCGCCCCCGCGACCGCGAGCGCCGCGAGCACGCGCATGCGTGTGATCTTCATGGGTCTCCTTCCGATCGACGTGACGCGACCGGAATACCGCGCGCAGCGGGGTGCCCACCAGTGGCCTGTGGAGCCATGGCGGGCGCGAAGCCGCATGGACCCGCGGGTCTGTGGAGAGTCTGACCCGGACTCGGCGCTTACTTGGGCTTCTTCGGCGGCAGCGACCGGGCGAACGCCGCCGCCTGCTCCACCCAGTCCCGGAGCTCGGCGTTGCCGAGGCCACCACGCTCGACGTAGACCATCCCGGTCATCGGGCGCCCGCTGAAGTCCATCGGCCGTACGTGCTGCTGCTCGAGCGCCGCGTCGGCGCCCTCGGCCCCCAGGCGGAGCATCAGGTCGTCCTTCACGATCCCGCAGGCCATATTGCCGTTGATCATGAAGGCCAGTCCGCCGAACATCTTCCGCTCGGTGAGCCCCTCCTCTCCCTCGATCGCCGCTCGCACCCGCTCGGCCAGCTGCTCGTCGTAGGCCACGCTATCCCTCCAGTCCGGTCGGGAGTCCGAAGCGCTCGAAGAGGGCCGCGTCGGCGAACCCGACGATGCCCGCGATCCCCCCGGTCTGGAGAGCGAACACCATCACGCCGTAGGCTCGGTGCTCGCCCGCCTCCGGGTCCCAGGCGTAGGCGGCCAGGGCCGGCTGCCGGTTGGCGGCCGTCGGCACCAGACGGATCTGCTCGAGGTGCCCTTCGAGCGGAACCGCGCCGAAAAACGCGCCGATCGCCTCGGCGCCCCTGGCGTAGAACGGGTCAGGGGGCATCGCCATCATCGCGTCGCGGGCGAGCAGGCTGACGATCCGGTCGACGTCCACCGCGTCCCAAGCCTCCATGAAGCGCGAAAGCAGCGCGTGCTCGTCAGCGTCTCGGGCCGGTAGATGCTGGGGCGCTCCGAGTGTGCGCGCCCTGGCGAGGCCGGCGCGGGCGCGCTGGAGCGCGCTGTTCACGGCCGCGACGGAGTCCCCGAGCGCCTCGGCCGTCTCCTTCGCCGACCAGTCGAGCACGTCGCGGAGGATGAGCACGGCCCGCTGCTTCGGGGATAGGAGCTGCGCGGCGGTCACGAAGGCGAGCTCGACCGTCTCCCGCGTCTCGAGCTCGTCCAGCAGCAGGTCGGGGTAGGGCTGGAGATGCAGGAGCCTCTCGTTCCACGCCTCCTCTTCGTACTCCGCAACCGGAACCTCCGGCCGCCGGCGCCGGCGCGCGATCGCCGTCAGGCACACGTTCGTGGCGATCGCGTGGAGCCAGGCGGCGAGCGGAGCGCGCGGCTCGAAGCGGTCGAGACGCCGCCACGCGCGCAGCAGGGTCTCCTGGAGCGCGTCGTCCGCGTCGTGAATCGAGCCGAGCATGCGGTAGCAGTGGAGATGCAGCGCTCGGCGGTGCGGCTCCGTGAGGAGCCGGAACGCCTCCTCGCCGCCGCCCGCCGCCGCCACGAGCAGGGTGCCCTCGCTCCGGCGTGCCGGTGTTTCCGTCGTCACCTTCGGCACGCTAGCCGCTCGGGGGACTAGGTGGGTCCGCACCGAGCTCCGTCCACGCGCCCGGCGTGAACGCTCCGGGAGCACCGCCGAGCGCGACGAACCGGATCCCCCGCGGGCCGGGCACGATCCTGCGCATCTGCGCGGGACCGACTCTGGCCATCGCCCCCGGTTGCAGCTCGTACTCCTGGCCGTCGGCCACGAGCGTGGCGCTGCCCTCGAGCGGGATGTACACCTCCTCCTGGTTCGGGTCGTACGCGTCCACGGCGTGGTTGTGCCCCGGGTACCCGTCCCAGTCCGGCGGCAGCGTCAGCACCTGCATCCCCCACGCCGTCACGCCGAGCTGCGCCCTGGCGCGCCGGAGGAGACCACCGTGGATCGGCTCCATGTCGTCGATCGCCACGAGAGTTACGTCAGGCATCGGGCACCTCCGTCGTCGTCGAGAAGAACCGTCGTGAGGTCCAACTCGCGGATGCCGCGAAACTCATCGCCCCTGAGCCCTCGCGCGCGCGTCCACCGTGCTTCGCGCGCGAGGGCGAGTACGATCTTTACGATGGCCCGCCGCTCCCTCGCCACTGACTCCCCGGGTCTCTTGGAGCGCCTCGAGGCGGACGTCGTCCTCGGCGCCGAGGGATACCTGTTTGAGCTTGAACGGAGGGGCTACGTGAAGAGCGGGCCGTTCGTACCCGAGGTCGTCCTCGACCACCCGGAGGCGGTTCGCGAGCTCCACCGCGAGTTCCTGCGCGCGGGAGCGGAGGTGATGGTCGCGTTCACGTACTACGGGCACCGCGAGAAGATGCGTCAGATCGGCCGCGAGGCCGAGCTCGAGCCGCTCAACCGCAACGCTCTCGCGATCGCCCGCGAGGTCGCCGACGAGGGCGGTGCGCTGCTCGCCGGGAACATCTGCAACACCTGGGCCTACGACCCGGATGACCCTGCCGGCTCGAGCTCTCGAGTGCGGGAGATGTACCGCGAGCAGGTGGGCTGGGCGGTGGAGGAAGGCGCCGATCTCGTCATTGCCGAGACGAACGACTATCTCGGCGAAGCGCTGATAGCGGCCGACGTCGTCCGTGAAGCTGGCCTGCCGTGCGTGGTCACGTTCGCCTCGATCAGCGAGACGACGGTCGACGGCGTCCCGCTCGAGCAGGCGTGCGAGCGGGCTGCCGCGGCCGGCGCGGAGGTCGTCGGGCTCAACTGCTCGCGAGGGCCGGCGACGATGCTGCCGCTGCTCGAGCGTGTGCGTTCGGCCGTCGACTGCCCGGTTGCCGCGCAGCCGGTCCCCTTCCGTACGACGCCGGAGGAGCCGATCTTCCAGGCCCTCCGCGACGCGAGCGGCGAGCGTGCGTTCCCGCTCGGTCTCGATCCCTTCACCTGCACGCGCTCCGAGCTGGCCGAGTTCGCCGTCGCAGCGAGGAAGCTGGGCGTCGGCTACATCGGCGTCTGCTGCGGCGGCGCCCCTCACCACGTGCGCGCGATGGCCGAGGCCCTCGGCCGGACGGTTCCGGCAACCCGGTACTCGCCTGACATGTCGCTCCATCCGGTGCTCGGAGACGACGCCGGCGTGCACGCCGACCGTTTTGCCTCCTGGCTCGACTGAGGCCTGGGGTCCAGGTTCAACCCGCCCGACGAGACCCGTCCGTTCCGAGCTCGTCTCGGCGGGCGGGGTCGGCGACGATGCGGATGTCGATGCCAGGCAGCGCGCGCACGAGCCGCATCACGAGCGAGCCCTTGCGGACCTCCTCGCGGCGGCGGCTGTCCGGCGTGCCGATGAAGACGTAAGTCGTGCCCCGGTCGGCGGCGACCGCGCGAACGGTGTCGACGACGTCCTCGGACTCCTCCTCGAGGAAGTGCCCGCCGAGGACGACTGCCAGCCTCCTGAGCGCCGCCAGCTCCTCGCGCTCGGGCTCCGATGCGCTCCAGCTCCGCCTCGGGGATTCCCGGCCCGCGGTCGACGATGCGGACGAGCACCTCGCTTCGTGTCGACGTCACGCGCACGTGGACGGACTCCCCGGGCGGGGAGAACTTGAGCGCGTTCTCGAGCAGGTTGACGAGCACGCGCTCCAGCTGGATCGCGTCGACCTGCACCACCGGGGCGTCGTCGGGGAGGGCGAGCTCGACCCGGCGCGCCTCGGGGCCGAGCTGGTCGAGCGCCTGCGCGACGAGCCCGTCCACGGCCCAGAGCTCGCGGTTCGGCTCCGCCGCGCCCGCCTGCAGGCGGGAGAGGTCGAGGAGGTTGCCGACGACGCGCTCCAGCCGCTCCACCTCGTGCCGGACCGTCTCCAGCAGGCCGGCGCGATCGGCGTCGTCGAGCGAAAGCCCTGGATTTCCGAGGCTCTCGGCCGCGACTCGAATCGCAGTCAGAGGCGAGCGCAGGTCGTGGCTCACGGCCTGGAGGACGGCCGTCTTGATCGTGTCGCTCCGGCGCAGCGCCTCGGCCTCGACCGCCTCGCGGCCGAGCCGCTCGCGGTCGATCGCCACCGCGACGAGGGAGGCGAGCGCCGGTAGGAAGCGACGGCGGATCGCGAGGCTCGACTCCGAGCCTTCGCGGATGTAGAGGGTTCCGAGATGACGCCCGCCGACCGCCAGCTCGAGGGGCGACTCCCCCGGCGGAGGATCCGATGGCCGGCCGAGCGCGACCCGTGCGCTCTCGGCCCGCAGGACCTCGGCGATCGCCGGCGAGAACCGCTCGAGCTCGGAGGCGGCGCTCTCCGCTTGGAGGAAGGCGGTCGCCATCTGCGCGAGGAGCGCCTCCTCCCGCCCTCGCTGCTCGGCCTCGGCCGCCCGCTGGCGGGCACGCACCGCGAGATCGCTCGCGACGATGCCGACGGCGAGGTAGACGGCCAGCGCGAACCAGTTCGCGCTGTCGGCAAGGGTGAGGGTGTAGAGCGGCGGGAGGAAGAGGAAGTTGAAGAGCGCGACGCTGGCGACGGCGACCGGGACGGCGTACGCACGGCCGAAGAGCACGGCCACGGGGAGCACCGCGAAGAGGTAGAGGACGCCGAGGCTGAGCACGGGGACGAACGTCTTGCAGAGGTAGATCGTCCCGGTGACGAGCGCGAGCGCGGCCACGCTGACGAGGATCCCGGCGCCGCGACGCCCCCTCCTCGAGCCGCCCAGCAGCTCCTCCACCCGGTCGAGCGCGCTCACCGGCTCAATCTAGCGCGGCCCTCAGCAGGCTGCGGGCGGGAGGGAAGCCGGTTCCCAGACCGCTTGCCGGCATTGAAATGGCCGGCTCAACGACGTACCATCGACAAGAGGTTAGGGCAACAAAACGCCGTCGCCAGCCCAGGTTGAGCTGTGCCGCATCCCTCCGAGCGTCACTACACTAACGTCGCGCTGGCACTTCGAAACGGCGACGTGGTGCCGTTTCTCGGCGCGGGCGCCAACCTCAGCGGTCGATCCCTCGACGTTCCGTTCCGGCCCAAGCAAGATCTTCCTAGCGGAGACGACCTCGCGAGGTATCTCGCGGAGGAGTACTACGCCGAGGAGCACGCCGCCGACCTTCTCCGCGTCGCGCAGTTCATCGCGACGATGAGCGGATACCCACGTCTCTACAAGACGCTGCACGAGCTCTTCGACGCCGACTTCTCACCGACCGGTGTCCACGTCTTCCTCGCGGGCCTTCCAACGCTGCTGTCGGGCGCCGCCTACGCCGACCGGAATCCGAGTTTCTCCTGCTATCAGCTCATCGTCACGACGAACTACGACGACACCCTCGAGCGGGCATTCGAAGCGGTCGGCGAAGCCTACGATCTCGTGACGTACAAGGCTGAGGGGGCGCAGCAAGGACGGTTCCTTCATTGGCAGGCCAGCGAGGAGCCGGCGGTGATCGTCGATCCGAACGCCCACCGTCTCCCTCTCGATGAGCGCACCGTCATTCTCAAGATTCACGGTCTTGTCGTGCGGGTAGCCGACAAGTCCGAGTGGGAGAGCTTCGTGATCACCGAGGATCACTACATCGACTACCTCGCCCACGATCTCGCGAACTTGCTCCCGGTTCAGATCGTCGAGCGGCTGAGGAACAGCAACCTCCTGTTTCTCGGCTACGCGCTTCGCGACTGGAACCTGCGCGTCATTCTGCAGAGCATCTGGAAGGAACGCGATCTCGAGGTGCCGTCCTGGGCCGTCCAAATCGCGCCGGACGATTTCGACGAGATCTTCTGGGGCAAGCGAGATGTCACGATTTTCGACGAGTCGCTCGACGTCTACGTGCAGAAGCTCGACGTCCGCCTGCGGGAGATGGCGCCGAGGAGCCGCGTGTGAGCGCCGTTCGCGCGGAGGTGCGAGTTCGAGACTCGCCGTATCAGGGCTTGGTGCCCTATTCCGAGGCGGACGCGGACCGCTTCTTCGGTCGTGATTCAGAGCGCGAGATCATCATCTCGAACCTCATGGCGCGGCGCCTGACGCTCCTGTACGGAGAAAGCGGCGTCGGCAAGAGCTCGGTGCTCCACGCAGGCGTGGTCCACCATCTCCAGCTCCGCGCGCGTCGTGACCTGGCGGAGCGCGGAGCCGCGCGCGCCGTCCCGATCGTCTTCAGCTCTTGGCGGGACGATCCGATCGCCGCCCTCGCGGGAGCGCTTCGTGAGCAAGGGAAGGAGTTCGTCCCGGGTGGCGGCGATCTCGACCTCCCTCGGTCGGCGAAGCTGGACGAGCTCGTTGACGACGCGAGCAAGGCCCTCCACGCGAAGATCCTCCTCATCCTCGATCAGTTCGAGGAGTATTTCGTCTACCACGAGTCGGAGGACGGCGAAGGGACGCTGGCGACGGACCTTCCCCGCCTCCTCTCGCGGCCCGAAGTCCGGGCGAACGTCCTCATCGCGATCAGAGAGGACGCGCTCGCGAAGCTCGACCGCTTCAAGGGGCGGATCCCGCACCTGATGACGAACCGGCTGCACATCCACCACCTGGACCGCGACGCCGCCCGCGCGGCCATCGAGAAGCCCGTCGACTACTACAACGAGATCCACGGAACCGCGATCTCGCTCGAGCCGGAGCTTCGGGAGACCGTCCTCGACCAGGTCGAGGCGGGCAAGGTCGTGCTCGCCCCGGGAGGCGCGGGCATCGTCGACGGCGGTGAAAGCTCCGGCAACGGCCGTGGCCGCGTCGAGACGCCGTACCTGCAGCTCGTCATGGAGCGGTTGTGGGACGAGGAGATGGCGACAGGCTCGAGCGAGCTGCGCCTCGGCACACTCACGCGCCTCGGTGGAGCCGACCGGATTGTTCGCACGCATCTCGACGAGGCGATGAGCAAGCTGCCAGCGACGCAACGGGACCGCGCCGCCGACCTGTTTCGGTTCCTCGTCACGCCGGGAGGCACGAAGATCGCCTTGACCGCCAGAGACCTGGCGGACTACACGGGGCATTCGCCGGACGAGCTTCAACCGATCCTCGATCATCTCCGCGAGACGAGGATCGTGCGCCCCGAGTCCGGGCCCGACGGCAGGCCGGACTCGACTCGCTACGAGATCTTCCACGACGTTCTCGCTGCGGCGGTCCTCGACTGGCGGGCGCGCCATAAGCACACTGCCGAGCAGCGCGAGCTCGCGAAGAAGCTCGAGGAGGAGCGCGAGCGGAAGCTCGACGCCGAGGCGGAGGCCCGTCAGGCACACGAGCAAGCCGCGCGAGAGAGGCGGCGAGCTCGGATCTTTCGCCTCGTCATGGTCGCCTGTGCCTTGCTCGCGGCGGTAGCCGCGGGGGCCTTCGTCTACGCCCTCAACAAGCAGAACGAGGCTGAGGAACGTTCGAAGCGAGCCGAGTCGATCGCGATCGCGAGCACCGCCGCCCTCGACGATCCCAACGCGGCGCTTCTCGCAGGGGTCGAGGCGTACGAGCTGGGAGGATCGTTCGAGGCCCGTAGCCTGATCCTCGGGACCTTGCAGCTCAACGCCGGGCTCCCGCAGATCCTTGCCGGACAGGCGCGCTCGGTGAACGGCATCGTCTTCTCGCCCGACTCGGCGATCATCGCAACGGGCGGATCCGACGGCGTCGTCCGGCTCTGGGATGCGCCGACCGGCCGCCCGCTCGGGAATCCGCTTCGGGGCCACGACGGGGTCGTGCTGTCGGTGTCGTACAGCCCAGACGGCCAGACCCTGGCCTCTGGGGGGGATGACGCGATCGTCCGCCTCTGGGACGTCTCCGACCCGGCGAACGTCCCGAAACCTGCCGAGCTGACGGCAGTCGGTCTGGAGTCGGTCAACGTCGTCGCGTTCAGCCCCGACCGGAAGACGCTTGCGACAGGGCATGAGAGTGGAGCGGTGCAGCTCTGGGACGTCTCAAACCCCGAGGACGCGCGAAGCCTCGGGCCGCCGCTCAGGCCCCGACACGGCGGCGCGGTGTGGGGGCTCGCGTTCCGCCCGGACGGCGCCCGACTCGCGTCCGGCGGAGCGGACCCGAGCGTGCGACTCTGGGACGTGTCAAACCCCCGGCGGGCGCAGGCGCTTCCGCCGCTCGCGGACACTTCCGGCGGCGCCGTCAGCAGTTTGGCCTTCGGGCGCAAGGGCGAGCTCCTTGCCGCCGCGCGGGAGGATGGGCTTGTCTCTCTCTGGGAATTCTCCGGCTCCGCCGAGCCGCGCTATCGAGAACTCCGCGGCCACACGGATGACGTCTACGGCGTCAGCTTCAACGCCGACGCGTCCGTTCTCGTTTCCGGCGGCGCGGACGACAAGGTCGTCTTCTGGAGCCTGCAAACGGATCCTCCGCGGCCGTTCGGACCCCCGCGTACTCATTCGGATGACGTCCGCGGTGTCGCAATCAGCCCTGACGGGAGAGTCGCCGCTTCGGCGAGCGCGGACACGACCGCGAAGCTGTGGCCGCTCGCAGACACGGGCGCACTGGCGGCGGCTCTCGGCTCCAGCGAGGATGCTGCGCCGGAGTTTCGAATTGGGGCGGGGGACCTTCTCGTCTCCGCGAGCAGCGCCGCCGGCGTTCGGCTCTGGAACCTCCGTGGCTACGGTCTCGGATCCGAGACGCTTTCCGCGCCCGCTCCTCGGGAGCCGCTCGAGTCGCTTCCCCTAGAGGCGGCAAACGGCTACTCCCTCGACTTGCGGGGAGACCTCCTGGCGACGACCAGCGGGAGTACGTTCACGCTCTGGAACGTGCGGACTGCGTCGAGGCCGCAGGAGCTGGGCAGTCCCGCCTCCGCCCACGACGGGGATGTCTGGGTTCTCGCTCTCAGCCCGGATGGAAAAACGCTCGCGTCGGGGAGCCTCGACAAGACGGTCATCCTCTGGGACGTCTCCGACCCGGAGGAACCCCAGCGCCTCGCCACCATCGACGACCACAGCGACTCCATCGACGACATCGAATTCAGCCCGCAAGGCGGGCTGCTCGCCACCGCGAGCGACGACGGCGACATCCGTCTCTGGGACGTCCGTGATAGGCGGCGGCCGAAACAGCTCGGGCAGCCGCTCCGCGGTCACGAGGGCGCAGAGGTTTACGAGCTGGCCTTCGATCCGAAGGGCCGCGTCCTCGCTTCGGGCGGGGCCGACCAAAGAATCGTTCTGTGGGACGTGACTGAACCAGCGCGGGCGAAGCGGATCGGACTCCCGCTCGGTCCGCACACCCAGAGCATCCTCGCCCTCGCCTTCGATCCGGACGGGAAGATCCTCGCGGCAGGGGACGGCGACGGATCGGTCGTTCTCTGGGACGTGAACGCGCGTCGCGGTCTGGGACTCGATCTGCGCGTCAACGCATACACGGAGGGCGGGGCGATCGACTCGGTGTCCTTCGACCGGCGGGGAAGGTATCTCATCTCCTCGGGGCGCAAGAACCCGATCGTCGTTTGGAGCTCGGTCCTCTGGAGCAAGGACGAGGACGTTCTCCGTAAGTACGCCTGCAGGATCTCAAGGCGGAATCTCACGGCTCTCGAGTGGCGCACGTTCTTCTCCTCTACCGAGCTCGCATCGAAGCGGCAAAAGACGTGTTCCGAGTGGCCTCTTGGCGACTAGTCACTCGCGGACACCGAAAGGGCCGGCGCAGAGCCGGCCCTCTGTGATCCGTCCTGCGGGTCGCGCCTAGAAGAGCAGGATCAGGATGACGATGATGAGAATGATGACGAGCGTGCCAACGCCGATGTACATGTGACCTCCTTCCGGCGCCGTACGTACCCCGGGCGCCGAAAGGAAAACGTCCGATGATCACGTGGAGAGCTCGATCTCCGCGGGCAGCTCGTCGGGGTCGGGCTCGCTCGCGAGCTCGTCCCGGACTCTCGTGTCGAAGTAGACGTATGCCGTCGTGAGCGCGACGAACGGCATCGTCAGGGCGTAGACGACTCCTGCGACTCCGTTGAGCACCCAGAACGGTGCGCTCGTCACGATGATCAGCAGCGCGCCGACGAGCGGACCGGCGACGAGAGCGAGCGCTCCCGCGACGACGGTGAGGGACGCGACCTTCAGCCACTCTTGGCGGACGAGCCGGGCGCTCCGACGCAATGCGCCGATGGCGGAGAGACCCTCGAGCTCGACCGCCGGGACGATGAGCGCCCAACGGACGGTCAGCCAGATCGCGACCGGTACGAGGAACAGGGAGGTCACGAGCAGCGAGACCGCGACGGCTCCGATCATGAGCGCGCCGAGGAGCGGCACGATGCTGTCGCACGCCAGACGGTAGGCGCGCAGCGGCCCGATCGCCCGGCCTTCGTCGATCTCGACGAGGGCCCGCGCGGTCGCGGCCTGGACGAAACCGACGCCCAGTAGTGTCAAGGTGGTCCCGATCGCGAGCACGAGGAGCACGAGCAGCCCGCCGCCCTCGCCCTCGGTCTGGATGCCCGCGACGCTCGAAGCCCGGACGAAGATTCCTTGCAGGAGGGCCACGAGCAAGGAGATCGGCAAGAGCAGGACGCCGATTCCGACGAACAGGGGCACCCGCCTCACGTACATGCGCGCGGCGGCTGCCAGGATCTGGCCCCACGCCCGACGACGTGCGACGCGGAAGGGCGCGGCGGGGCGCCACGTCGCGCGCGAGAGTCCGTACACCACGAGCGCGACGAGCGCTCCCAGCGCCAGGACGACCGGGAGCGGGTTGTCGATGAGTCGCCGTAAGGCCTTGGAGCCGCCGGCGACGGCGCCGCAGAAGAAGTCCGTCGCTCCGGTCCCGAACGCGCCGCCCGCCGGGACCGCGTAGCTCCGGTCGCGCCAGTCCTCCGACCACCGGATCGGCTCCGTCCACTGCGTCTTGAGGTTCGGGCCCGTCGGGCCGTTGAAGAACGCCTTCTGGAGCTCGCCCCAGCGTCCCTCGAACTCGATCCAGGGAAACGCAGCACGGGCCTCGGTCGGGTCGCTCGGGATCGTCAATACCGTCGGCCTGATGTCGAAGGTGGGGCCCGACGTGTCGTCGCAGCCGACGCCCTGCTCGGCCGAGCGGCCCAGATAGAGCGCCTCCTCGAAGAAGTTCGCGTGTGACCCCGCAGCCGGGCGGACGACCGGATGGGTCCCGTCGACGAGCTCGAGCGGGTCCTCGCCCCAGGTCGCCCGTTCCGCCCCCTCGTGCTGGCTGTAGCCGACGGCGACCGGCTCGCGCGAGAGCGCTTCGCGCGCATCCGCGGCGTCGAACACGAGCTGGATCATCTCCCAGTCGCCCTCGTGCAGGTTGTTCCAGTCGTTGAACGCGTAGAAGATCCAGTACTGCAGCGCGAGCTTGCCCGGGTAGCCGGGGTCGGTGGCAACGTGCGCATAGACGGCCGGTGCGTGTCCCTCGGTGAGGCGGCCCGCCCACTGCTCGTAGTCGCAGCCGGGATCGAGCGCGTTCCCGGGGAAGTCGAGGTGGTACTCATAGAGGCCGCCGGGGGAGATCGCTCGCGCTCGGGCCGACCTCGATCAGATCTCCGCCTCCCCACGGCCCTCGCAATGCAACCGTGGGCTCGTCGAAGAGAACGTCGACGTCCATCGGTTCGTACGGCTCTCCGGGGCCACATTCCTCGGCCTGCTCGACGAGCCGCACGACCGGGGCGTAGCGCTCGGCGAGCACGGTCTCGTCGGCGACGTCGGCTGAGGCGGCTGGCGACCAGGCGAGCGCGGCGACGGTGAGCACGGTGAGGAGTGCCCGGCGAGACGCCACGATCATCGAAACGAACCGGAAGACCGGGGCGACACGACGACGAGTAACAGCAGCAAGGGCAGTCCGAGCTTCCAGTAGTCCCCGAAGCGCTACCCGCCGGGGCCCATCACCGTAATGTTGACGGGAATGGCGGCCGGTGTGAGGAACGAGGCGGCCGCCGCCACCGTGACCGTCATCAACAACGGCCGTGCGGACACGTCGCTCACGGTAGGCTCGAGAGGAGCGATGAGTTTCGGGCCGAGCCCCGGTCTTAGGGGTAGGTAGAGGCACCAAGGCGCCGCAACGCCGGCGCTGAAAGGAGAGAGAATGGGACAGCCGGTCGTCCACTTCGAGATCGTCGCGCAGGACCCGGAGACGCTGAGGGCCTACTACACCAACCTGTTCGGGTGGGAGTTCGACTCCAACAACCCGATGAACTACGGGATCGTGCCGCGTGACGCGAACGTCAACGCAGACGGCGTCGGAATCGGCGGCGGCGTCGGGCCGGCGCCCGAGGGCTACCCGGGCCACGTCACCTTCTACGTCGAGGTTCCCGACGTGGAGGCCGCGCTCGCGAAGGCCGAGAGCCTCGGCGGGTCGCGGATGATGGGCCCGGAGCAGGTGATGGAGCAGGTCGAGATCGGCCTCTTCAACGACCCCGAGGGTCACGTGGTCGGTGTCGTCAAGTCCGCGTCCTAGCAGTGCCGACGCCGCTGCGTCAGCGCGGCGCCCGGACCGCCTAGGATGACGGTCGTGCAGAACGCGTCGCTCGCCGCCACCCCTGCCGTCGAGGACCGCCTCGAGCACCACCGGGTGGAGCTGACTGCCTTTTGCTACCGAATGCTGGGATCGGTCGAGGCGGAGGACGCCGTCCAGGAGACGTTCATCCGCGCGTGGCGAAGCTTCGACCGGTTCGAGGGCAGGGCGGCGCTGCGATCGTGGCTCTACCGAATCGCCACGAACGTGTGCCTCGACATGCTGGAGGGACGGAAGCGCCGCGCGCGGCCGATGGACCTCGGTCCGGCGCGTGAGCCCGATGCAGCCAACCTGAACACGCTCCCGGAGGTCACCTGGATCGAGCCGATGCCCGACAGCCGCGTCGTGCCGGAGGGAGACCCGGCAGAGGTCGCCGTCGCGCGCGAGACGGTCCGGCTCGCGTTCGTCGCCGCGCTGCAGCACCTGCCGCCGAAGCAGCGCGCGGTGCTGATCCTCTGCGAGGTGCTTCGCTGGAAGGCAGCGGAGGTCGCGGAGCTCCTCGACACGAGCGTCGCATCGGTCTCGAGCGCGCTGCAGCGGGCGCGCGCGACGCTCGAGGCGAGCAAAATGTCCGCCGCGACGGCCCCGCCCTCCGTCGAGGAGGCAGACGCTGCGCTCGTCGCCCGCTACGTCGACGCCTTCGAGCGCTACGACATGGACGCGCTGACGGCCCTGATCCACGAGGACGCGACGCAGTCGATGCCGCCGTACGACCTGTGGCTCGCCGGCCGCGACGACATCCTCCGCTGGTGGGTCGGCCCGGGTGCTGGCTGCCGCGGCTCGCGGGTGATCCCCACGACGGCGGCAAACGGCGCGCCGGCGTTCGGGCAGTACAAGCCCAGCGACACCGGCAAGGGCCACGAGCCGTGGGCGCTGCAGGTGCTCGAGATCTCGGACGGCCGGATCGTCGAGTTTACGTTCTTCCTCGATACGGAGACCGTCTTCCCGCTCTTCGGCCTGCCGCTCGAGTTCGAGTCGTAGCGCCGGTCTCGTGCTACTCCTCGAGCGCGCTCGGGTCCATCCAGATGAGCTCCCAGAGGTGACCGTCGAGGTCCTGGAAGCTCCGTCCGTACATGAGATCCATCTCGATGGGGTCGTTCGATGGCGCACCGCCGCTCCCGAGCGCCTTGTCATCGGTCCGGCAGGACGTCCGTCAGACCCATGAAGTCGACGAGCTCGAGCAGCTCGTCCGACGCATGGCGGAGCCGGACCTGGCAGCCGTGACGCCGAGCCGCGAGCTGAAGGCGCGCGAGGGCATCGACCGTCACGGCGTCCGGGTCGACTCCGGTCACGTCGCACAGGAAGACCTCTGCGCCGCCCTTACTCAGCAACGTACAGACCCGCTCGCAGAGCCCGGGCAGGTCGGCGTGCGTGATCGGGCCACAGATGGGGAAGACGACCGAGTGCGGCCCTGGGGCGGGCATCGGGACAAGGACCGTCCGGCCGGAAGAAACTCATCGACAGATGAGTTGTAGGAGTTCAACCGGTCTCTAGTGGAAACCCGTAGCAACAAGGGGGAGGACGAATGACGGAGCACGAGCCAGGCACTGAATCCATCACGCCCGCGGAGAAACCCAAGGTCGAACGGCGCGCAGCCCACGAACGTCTAGCGACCGGCACGCTCGCGCGCTGGACGCGGGCCTGCGCGACGCATCCGTGGCGTGTCGTCGCCGGCTGGGTCGGCATCGTCGCCCTTCTGGTCGTCCTGGTCGTGACGGTCGGCGGTGAGTTGCGGGACGAGTTCGAGATACCGGGGTCGGACACGCAGAAGGCGACCGACCTGATCGAGTCCGAGTTCGCGTCCGAGCAGGGCGGTGTCCTCAACATCGTCCTCGCGGCGCCCGAGGGCCAGCAGCTCGACACCCCCGAGCGCCGGGCGGCGATCGAGGAGGCGATCGCCCAGCTCCAGACCGACGAGTTCGCACCCAGCGAGGACAAGGCGGGGATCGAGAGCGTCGGCGACCCGTTCAGCGAGGACACCGTCTCCGACGACGGGCGCATCGCCTACGCGGAAGCGCAGTTCGACCGAATCATTTACGACGAGGATCGGGACGCCGTGGTCGCCGTGGAGGATGCCGTCCGCGAGACGGTCGAGCCGGCTGGGGTGACCGCCGAGTTCAACGGCGACGCCGAGTTCCCACCCATCGAGCAGGGGACACAGGAGTTGCTCGGCCTGCTCGCGGCGCTCGTCGTGCTGCTCATCGTCTTCCGCACCTTCGTGGCGACGATGATCCCGATCGCGCTTGCGCTGACGGCGGTCGGTACCGCGTTCCTCCTGCTCTTCATCCTCGCCGGCCTTACCGACATCAACACGATCACGCCGCTGCTCGTGTCGATGATCGGCCTCGGGGTCGGGATCGACTACTCGCTCTTCATCGTCACCCGCTTCCGACAGCTTCTGCACGAGGGGCTCTCGCCCCAGGACGCCGCCGCCGAGGCTGGTGCATCTGCGGGCCGGGCCGTGCTCTTCGCCGGCGTGACGGTTGCGATCTCGGTCACTGGCCTGGCCTTCTTCGGCCTCGACTTCGTGACCAAGCTCGGCATCGGGTCTGCGCTCGGCGTGCTCACGACGGTGCTGATCGCGAACTCGCTCCTGATCGCGGTGCTGCGGTTGCTCGGGCATAAGATCGACCGGCTGAAGGTCCCCTTCCTTCGCCCGAT
This sequence comes from Actinomycetota bacterium, assembly GCA_020029595.1. Taxonomy (GTDB): domain Bacteria; phylum Actinomycetota; class Thermoleophilia; order Gaiellales; family Gaiellaceae; genus JAIBJN01. Next base: position 36,310 of record JAIBJN010000005.1, read on the forward strand.
CGACGACTCCGAGGCTGCCCGCGAGAAGACCCCGATCGCCCGCTGGGGGCGGTTCGTGACCTCGCACGCACGGGGAGTGTTCCTCGTCGTGCTGCTCCTGCTCTTGGCCCTGGCGGCGACGTCGACGCTCGTCCGCTTGGGCGCTTCGGACCAGGGAACGCAGCCGAAGGAGCAGACGGCCCGTCGAGCCTACGACCTGCTCGCCGAGGGCTTCGGGGCCGGCTTCAACGGCCCCATCCCGATCGTCGTCGACGTCAACTCGGACCCGCAGGCGCCGCAGAGAATCTACGAAGGCGTACAGGGCCTCCAGGGGGTGGCGTCCGTGGGCGAGCCGCAGCTGAACGACGAGGAGACCGTCGGGATCGTCTTCGTAACCCCGCAGTCCGCTCCGCAGGACGAGGAGACCGACCAGCTCGTCGACCGGCTGCGAGACACGGTCGTGCCGGCGGCGACGTCGAGCGGCGACGCGGTCGCCTACGTCTCCGGTCAGACGGCGGCCTTCAAGGACATCGCCGATCGCATCATGGAGCGCCTGCCGCTCTTCCTGCTCTACATCATCGGGGTGACCTTCATCGTGCTCGCGATGGCCTTCCGCTCGATCGTGATCTCGCTGACGGCGGCGATCACCACGATCCTCTCGGCCTTCGTCAGCTTCGGAGTTCTCACGCTCGTGGTCCAGGAGGGCTACCTGCTCGGGCTCACGGGCCTCGACAGGACGGGCCCGATCGAGACCTTCGTCCCGCCGATTGCCTTCGCGATCCTCTTCGGCCTCTCGATGGACTACATGGTCTTCCTGATGAGCCGCATCCGGGAGGAGCACGTCCACGGCCTCCCGACGCGGGAGGCGGTGGAGCACGGGATCGCGGCGATCGGCCGCGTGGTCGTCGCTGCGGCGGTGATCATGGGCACGGTCTTCGCGGCCTTCATCCTCACCGCCGATCGCATCTCGAAGGAGTTCGGGCTCCTGCTGGCGGTTGCGATCCTGACGGACGCGCTGATCGTGCGGATGACGCTTGTGCCCGCCTTCCTCACCCTCATGGGCGAGAAGTCGTGGTACATCCCGCGCTGGCTCGACCGCCTGCTCCCGAAGGTCACCATCGAGGCACCGCACGACGCCGAGGCCCCGCGCGCGATCGACATCGAGGGGGCGGCCGAGCCGGTCGGCCGGAGTTGACGAGGCCGACCGATGAGTTCTGCACGCGCTTGCGGTCTGAGCTCCCGAGACCGTCGACTGTGAAAGGAGGAGCCTGATGACCATGGACACCCGCACCCGCTGGCTGGCACTCGTCGTCCTCTGCCTCGGGGACCTGATGATCGTCCTCGACACGACGATCGTGAATGTCGCGCTGCCGTCGATCAGGGAGGACCTCGGCTTCTCCGAGACGTCGCTCGCCTGGGTCGTGAACGCCTACCTGCTGACCTTCGGCGGGTTCCTGTTGCTCGGCGGGCGGCTGGGCGACCTCTACGGGCACCGGCGCCTGTTCGTGACCGGGATCGGGCTCTTCACCCTGGCCTCGCTCGCATGCGGCTTGGCCGGCTCGCAGGCGTTCCTGATCGCGGCGCGGGCGGTGCAGGGCGTCGGCGGCGCCATCGTGGCGGCGGTCGCGCTCTCGCTGATCATGACGCTCTTCACCGAGCCGGGGGAGCGCGCGAAGGCGATGGGCGTGATCGGATTCGTCGCCGCCGGCGGCGGGAGCGTCGGCGTGATCCTCGGCGGTGTGCTGACCGACGTGCTCGATTGGCACTGGATCTTCCTCGTCAACATCCCGATCGGGGTCGCGGTCATCGTCTTCTCGCTGACGCTGCTGCCTGCCGCGCGTGGCGTCGCGGACACGCGCCTCGACCTCGCCGGCGCGATCACCGTGACTGCCTCGCTCATGCTCGCGGTCTACGCGATCGTGAACGGGAACGAGGCGGGCTGGACGTCGGTCCAGACTCTCGGCCTGCTCGCCGCCGCCGCGGCGCTCCTCGCGGTGTTCCTCGTCATCGAGGCCCGGGTTGCATCACCGCTCGTCCCGCTCGGCCTCTTCCGGCTGCGCAACGTCGCGACTGCGAATGTTGTCGGCGTCCTGTGGGCCGCCGCGATGTTCGCGTGGTTCTTCCTCTCCGCGCTGTACCTGCAGCTCGTGCTCGGCTACAGCTCGCTCGAGGTGGGGCTCGCGTTCCTGCCGGCCACGCTGATCATGGGCGCGCTCTCGCTCGGGCTCTCCGCGAAGCTCGTCATGCGGTTCGGCATCAGGCCGCCGCTCGTGACGGGGATGCTGCTGGTCGCCCTCGGGCTCGCGCTCTTCGCCCGGGCACCGGTGGACGGAACCTTCGTCGTCGACGTGCTCCCGAGCATGATCGTGCTCGGGCTCGGAGTGGGCATGGCGATGAACCCGGTGCTCCTCGCGGCGATGAGCGACGTTGCTCCCGAGGAGGCGGGCCTCGCCTCAGGCGTCGTCAACACGGCGTTCATGATGGGCGGGGCGCTCGGTCTTGCAGTCCTCGCGAGCCTCGCCGCTTCGCGGACCGACACGCTGCTCGCGTCGGGTGACGACGAGCTCGCCGCGCTCACGGGCGGCTACCACGCGGCCTTCGTCGTCGGCGCCGTCTTCGCCCTCGCAGCGGCCGTTATCGGGGTGGGCCCGAGGAGTTGGTGCTCGAGCGGATCGAGACACCGCGTCTCCGAGCAGGCGAGGCGCTCGTTCGCGTCCATGCGGCGGCGATCACGCGGGACGAGCTCGAATGGCCGGTGGACCGTCTCCCCGCGATCCCCTCGTATGAGCTCTCCGGGGTGGTTGCCGCCGTCGCCCCCGATGCGGACGCCGGACTGATTGACCAACCGGTGTACGCGCTGACCAGTTTCGACCGCGACGGGGCGGCCGCCGACTACGCCGCCGTCCCGGCGAACCTGCTGGCCTTGAAGCCGCGAACGCTCGACCACCTCGAGAGTGCCGCGATTCCGCTCGCCGCTCTGAGCGCCTGGCAGGGGCTGTTCGATCACGGAGGGCTGGAGGAAGGCCAGCGGTGGAGCGGCCGGCGGCGTCGGTCACTTCGCCACGCAGCTCGCGCGCTGGCGCGGCGCCTACGTGATCGGCACCGGATCGCGTACCAACGGTGAGAGCGCCCGGAGATTCGGAGCCCACGAGGTGCTCGATCACACAAAGACGCCCGTCGAGGACGCTCTCGACCCGGTCGATCTCGTCTTCGACACCGTCGGCGGCGAGCTGCTCGAGCGCTCGCCGGCGATCGTGCGTGAGGGCGGCAGACTCGTGTCGGTCGCCGAACAGCCCCCGGAGAGCCCCACGACGGCCACGATCGCTGCCATGTACTTCGTCGTCGAACCAAACTGCGAGCAGCTCGCCGAACTAGCCCGACTCGTCGATACCGGCGATCTGCGCCCGGCGATCGATTCGGTGTTTCCACTCGCCGATGCGCGCGCGGCTTTCGAGCGCAGCATGGCAGCCGGCAAGCGTGGCAAGGTCGTTCTTCGCGTCGTCGATGACTAGGCAAGAGAAGAAGGCGGCAGAGTTCCGAGCGCTGCACGAGGGCGAGGCCTTCATCATTCCGAACCCCTGGGATGCGGGCTCTGCCAAGGTCCTGGCCGCACTCGGATTCAAGGCCCTTGCAAGCACCAGCTCCGGCTTCGCGTTCACGCTTGGGCGCCTGGACGGCGGCGTGACGTTGGACGAGGTAATCGAGCACGCTGCCACTCTCGATCGGGCGACCGACCTTCCGCTCTCCGTCGACCTCGAGAACGGCTACGGCCCTGAGCCGGAGAGCGCCGCGCTCGCGATCGCCCGGGTCGCCGAGGCCGGAGCGGTTGGTGGCTCGATCGAGGACTACGATCCCGGCGGCCACATCTACGAGCTGGACCATGCCGTCGAGAGGGTCGCCGCCGGCGCCGAAGCCGCGCACGGTTTGGGCTTTCCCTTCACGCTGACCGGGCGGGCCGAGAACCACATCCGCGGCGTCCCTGACCTCGAGGACACGATCGCGCGCCTCCAGGCCTTCGGGGAGGCTGGCGCCGATGTCCTCTATGCGCCCGGCCTGCGAAGCCCCGACGAGATCCGAGCCGTGTGCGAGGCCGTCTCGAAGCCGGTCAACGTGCTGGCGCTGCCAGGACTGTCGCTGGCAGAGATCGTCGATGCGGGCGCACGGCGGGTTAGCGTCGGGGGCGGTTTGACCTGGGTTGCGGTCAGCGCGATGGCGGCCGCAGCCACGGAGATTCAAGATGCCGGTGACCTCTCGTCGCTGGACACGACGCTCCCGCTCGGCGAATGGCTCGGCCGCTGAAGCCTTCCGGCCTCGTGTAAAGCACGCCCACGACACCGCGCCAACGGCGTGCGAACATATGTTTGTGATCGGAGAGGCGACGATCCTGCACGCCGACCTCGACGCCTTCTACGCGTCGGTCGAGCAGAGAGATGATCCTCGTCTTCGCGGGCGGCCCGTTATCGTCGGGACGGGGGTCGTGCTCGCCGCCAGCTACGAGGCCAAGGCCCGCGGCGTCCTGACGGCAATGGGCGGCGCCCAGGCGCGCCGTCTGTGCCCGCAGGCGGTCGTGGTCAAGCCCCGCATGTCCGCGTACGCCGAGGCCAGCAAGGCGGTGTACCAGGTGTTCGAAGACGCGACGCCGCTGGTTGAAGGGCTGTCGATCGACGAGGCGTTCCTCGACGTGCGTGGTCTGGAGCGAATTTCGGGCACGCCCACCGAGATCGCCGTGCGGCTGCGGAGCGATGTCCGCGAGCGGGTCGGCCTGCCCATCACGGTCGGGGTGGCCAGGACGAAGTTCCTCGCCAAGGTGGCAAGCGGCGTGGCCAAGCCCGACGGTCTCCTCGTCGTGCCGCCCGACAGGGAACTGGCCTTTCTCCACCCGCTTCCGGTCGAGCGGCTCTGGGGCGTCGGGCCTGTGACAGCCGACAAGCTCCACCAGCGGGGAATCACGACCGTTGGTCAGGTCGCGCAGCTCGCCGAGGCTGCGCTGGTCTCGATGCTCGGACGGGCGTCGGGCCGGCACCTCCACTTCCTAGCCCACAACCGCGATCCCCGGCCGGTGCAGGTGCGCCGCCGCCGGCGCTCGATCGGGTCGCAGCGCGCGCTCGGCCGTTCACCGAGATCGCCCGAGGCCGTCGATGCCATCGTTGTCGGACTGGTCGACCGCGTCACTCGCCGGATGCGGGTCGCCGGGCGGGTCGGCCGCACCGTCGTGCTCCGGATGCGCTTCGACGACTTCTCGCGGGCGACTCGTTCGCACACGCTGCCTCAGGCGACTGCTCACACCGAGACGATCCTCGCCACGGCGAGAGGGCTGCTGGAGACGGCCATGCCCGTTATCGAGCGCCAGGGGATCACGCTTGTGGGAGTGGCGGTCGGTAGCCTCGACGACGACCGCGCCGTCCAGCTCGCGCTGCCGTTCGACCGCCACAGCAGTGGTGCCCTCGACGTGGCACTCGACGAGATCCGCGACCGGTTCGGACCGACGGCCATAACCCGGGCCGTGCTCCTCGGCCGCGATCCGGGCCTATCGATACCGCTGCTCCCCGATTGAGAAACGGGCTTGCGGCGGCTGACCCGGCTCCACCAACCCGCTCTCGCCCGAGGTCCTAGAGGCGTCGCGGCAACCGTCATCGCGTGCCCCTCGAGATTAGAGCGATGCCCCCGCTACGTAGTTCGGGGCACGGCGGATCCGTGCCGGCCCTGATGTCCCGGGTCAACTCCACGCTGCACCATCTAGCTGTCCGTGCCCAATTGGCGCTGAGCGCGGCTCCGTGACACCGCTCTGAGCCAAAGGAGGTTGTGATGAAGATCAAAGAGGCCGCATCTGAGTTTCTGGCCATCAAGCGGGTGGCGGTCACCGGCGTCTCGAGACACCCGAAGAGCCACGGAAGCAACGTCGTCTACCGGCGCCTTCGGGAGCGCGGCTACGAGGTTTTCGCGGTCAACCCGAACGCAGACGAGGTCGAAGGCGATCGCTGCCATCCCGACTTGGGATCGATCCCCGGCGGCGTCGACGCCGTCGTGATCGGAACAAGGCCCGAGACCGCTGAAGCGACAATGCGCGAGTGCGCCGACCTCGGCATCAAGCGGGTGTGGATGCACCGTTCGTTCGGCGGCGGAAGCGTCTCCGGGGCGGCGGCGGAATACGGCCGCGAGCGCGGCGTCACCGTGATCGACGGCGGCTGCCCGCTCATGTTCGAGCCCACCGCCGATCTCGGGCACAAGGCGATGCGCTTCGTGTTCACCCTGAAGGGCAACGTCCCCAGGAGCGTATGAGGCGGGCCGCTCTGCGTGGGTGGCCGCCAGCGCGCGCTGGAGCGGTGACTCGAACGACTGCCGTAGGTCGGGGAACGAGGAAGTGTCGTGTTTAGAGGGACTTCGAGAGACGGGAGCGACGGGACTCGAACCCGCGACCTCCGGCGTGACAGGCGCGCGGCCGCCGCGGACGAGCGCGCCCAGGACGCCGTCCAGGCGCGGCGCCGGGTTCTGGTAGTACGCGGCGCCCTCGATCGCCCACCCGCTTCGCGCGAGCAGGGTCCCGAGCGTATGGGGGCTGTGCCAGGCCGTGTGGTCGGGGTGCACGAGCTCGACGCCGGCGACCGGGGCGATGAAGTTGAGGAGCCGGTAGGCGTTCGGCGTCGTCACGACGAGGAGGCCTTCCGGCGTGACGAGCTCTCGCATCGCGCGCAGGAACGGCCCCGGCGCGTCGAGGTGCTCGACGATCTCGCCGGCGACGACCACCTCCGCCGGCTGAAGCCCGAGGCCGGCCACGGCCTCGGGCGACTGCGCGTCGACGGCGTGCGCCTCGAACCCGTGCTCGGCGGCCCAGCGGACGCCCTCCTCCTCGACGTCGAGCCCGACGAGGGAGGAGGCGGCCTCGGCGAGGCGGGCGTGCAGCCAGGTGCCGCCCTCGCGCTTCGCCTCCAGGCGATGCTCGTCCACGAAGCCGACGTGGACGACGCGCTTCCCGCGCGCGAACTCAAGGAGCATCTGCTCGCGATCGTACGGCCCGCGGCGCGGAAGGCGCTGGCGCCAGCGGGCGCCGGAGAGAGGTTCCCAGCCGTGCTCGGAGACGGTGGGCATCGTAGCGCCGGCCGGCTCTGGTTTCCCTACGCCAGTTCCTCGGAGGGGACGCGCACGATCGGCCCGAGCTCGGCGTCGCGCGCGACGAGGCGTGCGTAGCGTCCGCCGAGCGCGAGCAGCTCGTCGTGCGTCCCGCGCTCGACGAGCTGCCCTCGGTCGAGGACGAGGATTTGATCTGCGTCGCGGATCGTCGACAGGCGGTGGGCGATGGCGATCGTCGTGCGTTCCGCCGCGAGGCGGTCGAGCGCCTCCTGGACGGCCCGCTCGGTCTGCGTATCGAGCGCGCTCGTCGCCTCGTCGAGGACGAGCACGGGCGGGTTGCGGAGGACGGTGCGCGCGATGGCGATGCGCTGCTTCTCGCCGCCGGAGAAGCGGTAGCCGCGCTCGCCGACCATCGTGTCGTAGCCGTCCGGCAGGCTGGCGATCAGCTCGTGGATGCGCGCGGCGCGGGCGGCGTCCTCGATCTCCTCGTCGGATGCCTCGGGCTTCGCGAAGCGGAGGTTGTCCTTGATCGAGGCGTGGAAGAGGTACGTCTCCTGCGAGACGACGCCGACCGTGCGGGCGAGCGAGGGGAACGTGGTGCCCCGTAGGTCGATGCCGTCGATCGTGACGCGGCCGCGCTCGACGTCGTACAGGCGCGCCACAAGGTAGCCGACGGTCGTCTTTCCCGAGCCGGTCTCGCCGACGACGGCCGTCGTCGTGCCCGCCGGCACCTCGAAGCTGACGTCCGTCAGGGTCCACGCCCCGTCCGAGCGATCCGCGCCTTCGGGCTCGTAGCGGAACCAGACATGGTCGAACGCGAGATCGCCCCGGCACGGGGGCAGGTCGGCGGCGCCTTCGCGCTCGACAATCTCGACCGGCATGTCGAGGTACTCGAAGATGCGGTCGAAGAGCGCGAGCGAGGTCTGCACGTCGATCTGCACCGACAGCAGCGAGCCCACTGGGAAGAAGAGGCGGGTCTGCAGGGTGGTGAAGGCGACCACTGTGCCGAGGGTGACGCTTCCGACGAAGCTCTGGCCTGCGAACCAGTACACGAGGGCGGGCATGATCGAGAAGCTCATCTGGATCGATGCCATCACCCAGCGGCCGGCCATCACCTGCCGCACCTCGAGGCCCGCGAGCTCTGACGACTCCCGCTCGAACCGGTCGGCCAGCTCGACGCTGCGGCCCATCGTCTTGCCGAGCAGGATCCCCGAAACGGAGAGCGACTCCTCGACGAGCGTCGAGATGTCCGCCATCGTCTTCTGCCGGTCGGTCGTGATCAGGCGGCGCTGCTCGCCGACCCGGCGCGTCAGCAGCACGAAAACCGGGAGGAGCGCGAGCGAGAAGACGGCCAGGCGCCAGTCGAGCAGGAACATCGCGACGACGGTCGCCGCGACGGTGGTGACGTTCGAGACGATCGACGTCGCGGTCGACGTGACGACCCTCTCCACGCCGCCGATGTCGTTCGCGATTCGCGACTGCACCTCGCCGGTACGCGTGCGGGTGAAGAACGCCAGAGAGAGCTGCTGCAGATGGCGGTAGACGTTCGCGCGGAGGTCGTGCATCACCTGCTGTCCGACGACGTTCGAGAGCCAGGTCTGGGCGACGCCGAGCACGCCCGTGGCGACGGCGATGGCGATCAGCCCGAGGACGAGCAGCGTGAGGAGGCGGTCGTCGTCCTGAGGCAGGGCCTCGTCGAAGATGTCGCGGATGAGGAACGGCGCGACCATGCCGAGGAGCGCCGACAGGAAGATGAGCGCCAGCACGGCCGCAAGCCGCCTGCGGTACGGCTTGAACAGAATCGCGACGCGGCGCAGGTTGGCCCGGCGCACGGCCGGATCGGCCGGCCGCTCCGGCGCCTCGCCTCCCGAGAACATCCCTCGACCTCTGTTTCCGTCTGTCTGACGCGGCCTCATCAGTGCTCACGGTACCCACGGGGCACAGTCGAAGTTGACGAAGCCGGGCTGACCTTTAATCACTAGGCACATACATTCGGGCGTCTGCGGAGCCGCGTGACCTCCGCTTTGACGATTGACAAACCGGGGACCGAGAGTTACGGTCGTAGCCGGCAACACGAAGGGGGGCGGCGCTGCCGTCGACGGGTCCCATTGTTGTTGCTGCGGCGCGGAAGGCTCTCACGAGTTGGGGTCTCGTGACCACGAGCGCTCAAGGACCGGGCTCTTGTGCCATCCACGCTACGGAAAGGCGTCGGAGGGTCGCCGAAATCGGCGGATGGCCGGTGTCAGCATGGCGCGACCAGCATGCGGCGACCTCGGGCGGCGAAGCTGCTGCGCGGCGAGTTCCGGAACGAAGTTCAACGGCCGCAAGGGAGGTGATGGCCGCAGTCTGAAGCCAGCGCTCTCGAAGTACTGCTCTGGAGTAGACGGGGAGGGAGGAGCACAGCTATGAAGAGACTTATCGCCGGTCTCGCGGCCACCCTGGCGGTGGTCGCGGGACTCTTCACAGACGGTGCAGTAAGGCCGAGTAGCGCATCGGTCCCGCCAGGTATCTGCGGGCCGATGGACGTCGCGTTCGTCATCGACACGACGGGCAGCATGGGCGGAGCAATCGGGAATGTGAAGACGGAAGTCGCAAGCATCGTCGCCGACATCACGACGGCGTCCGGCGGCGACTTCCAACTTGGCCTTGTCACGTTCAAGGACGACGTCTCGGTCGTCGACGATCTGGCTCTCGGCGCGGGGACGGTCCCAGCCGACATCCTGGGCCTCTCCGCCAGCGGCGGTGGTGGAGAGCCCGAGGCATCGGACGAGGCTCTCAATACGGTCGTCAACGGGCTCGACATGGCCGACCGCCTGCCCGGCCAGCAGAGTGGCGACTTCAACGGTGTCTTTCGCCTTGCAGCAAAGAAGATCGTGATCCTCGTCACCGACGCCCGACCGGGTGGATTCGACGACACGTTTACCCCGGGTGTGGACGACACGAACGCTCATAACCGGGCGCTCGACGCCGCGGCCGCCGACATCAAGATCTCGGCGGTTTTCGTGCCGACCTTCGGCGACCCCACCGGTGAGATCACGGCGGTCATGACCGACTACGCTACGACCACGGGCGGTCTGTTCCTGACGACCGCCGCCGACGGAACCGGAACCGGCGGTGCCATTACCGAGATCATCGCGACGTGCGGAGAGCCTTCGTGCGCCGGTCAACCGGCGACCATCGTCGGTACGAGCGGTGACGACATCATCTCGGGCACCAAGAACGACGACGTCATCGACGGTTTGGGCGGGAACGACGTCATCAAAGGGGGACAGGGTGACGACTGCCTCATCGGTGGCGACGGCAATGACCAGTTGAAAGGCGGAAAGGGTGCCGACGAGCACTTCGGCGGCGCCGGAAACGACAGCATCCGTGGGGGCCACGGAAACGACGAGTTGAACGGCGGAGCGGGCGATGACGTCCTCAAGGGCGGCCACGGCGACGACGCCATGAACGGCGAAGCGGGCGACGACGTCCTCAAGGGCGGCCACGGCGACGACGCCATGAACGGCGGCGCAGACGACGATCTCTGCGCCGGCGGCCGCGGCACTGACACTGCAGACGAATGCGAGGACGTGTCAGGCATCCCGTAGCCAGAAACCGACCTCTGGGTCGATCGAGTACGACGGGAGGGCTCGCGCCCTCCCGTCGTTTCTGCGTGCTTACCTGCCCAGGGCGGCGCGCTTCGCGACTGGGGCAGCGGGAGGTTCCGCCCAGGAGCTTCTCGCGCCGCCTCCTCGCGCGGAAGCGGAATCCCTGGAAGCCGCATACGCAAAGGGCTTCCGGCCAGTGGGCGGTGCTGGGCTCGAACCAGCCACCTCCTGCGTGTAAGGCAGGCGCTCTCCCAGCTGAGCTAACCGCCCAGGTGCCCCCAGCGGGATTCGAACCCGCGCTACGGCCTTGAAAGGGCCGTGACCTGGGCCGCTAGTCGATGGGGGCGGCCGGTAGCTCAGCCGGTAGAGCAGGGGACTTTTAATCCCAAGGTCGCTGGTTCGAATCCAGCCCGGCCCATGCGAGAGACCCCCGAAAACGGAGAGTTCTGGTTGCCGGGCTTGACCGATCGAGCGCCAGCCCCGCGGTGAGAACCTCCCCGAGGTCGCAAACGTCGAGACGCGCGCGAGACTCGCCGTCAGCCCCGAGCCTGTCACCAGGCCCCGCCGAGGTCCGTCCACGTTCGGCCACCATCCGTCGACCGGAGGATCCCGCTCGCGTTGGCGAGATAGACGACACCCTCGTGGTTCGGGTCGAACTCCACGCACTGCCAGTTCTCATGCGGCGCGGAGGGGCTCGCCACCGTCGTCCACTCGCCTCCGCCTGGTAACGACGCGGTCTGGGTGCGAACGAGTTCTTGGCTGCCCGCGAGGAGTACCTCGTCGTCGAACGGGTCGACGGCGAGCGCATGGCAACGATCCCCGAGTCCGTCGCCGCCTCGCCAGCCTTTCGACACCCAGGGGCCGCCGCCAGGCTGCCGTGGACCTCGACCGCCGTTGCGGTTCACGAAGATCTCCTGCCCGAACCTGACCGCCACAGTCCGCTTGATCTCGGCGGTCAGTCGCCCTAGCGCGACCTTGATCATCGACCCGCCATGCACCGCCTCCGAGACGAAGGGCAAGGCGAGCTGCCAGCCCTGCCCCGAATCAGTGGACCTGTAGAGACCTTCGTCTCGGATGGCCGCATGCAGAATCGAAGCATCGGCCGGGTCCATGGCGGCGTCAGTCACGTCGCCCGTGAGTAGCAGTGCCCACCTTGCTCCGCCGTCGATCGACTCCCAGAGGCCTATCTCGCCCTCTCCATCGTGCCCACCAGAAGAGCCCGCAGCGACATACAGGTGATCTGGCTCTGTCGGGTGGACGAGAATCCCCCAGACATGGCGAAACCGGCCTTCGCTCGGCGGACTCCAGGCCGCGCCCCGGTTCTCCGACCGGATAATCTGCCCAAGCCCGTCGGCCACGTACAGGGTTTGGCTGTTCGCCGGGGCGACGGCGACCGCGCGCACGATGAGCGAGCTGTTCTGCTCGGTAAGCGCCGTCCAACCGGAAGTCGGGTCGTTCGTGACGCCGTCGAGACACCAGAGTCCGCCACGCGAGGGACCTACGTACAGTCGATCCAGCTCACTCGAGTCCAGCGCCAATGCGAGCACCCCGCTACTCGCCGGACGGGCTTGCTCCTCCGGAAGGCGCGTCGGCTCGGCTCTCTCCCTGCCGCCGGCTTCTCGAGACGGCCCGAGGCGCGAGGCTCGCTCCGGAGCGACTTGGATCACGGGTGGAAGCAGCTCGAACTCGGGGAGCTCGAACGGTCGTGACAACTTCCGACAGTCGGCGCAGCGCTTCTTGCCCTCATCACCGAGCTCCGGCGCGCACACGACGAGCTCACAGATCCGGCGGTGAAGAGCCCCGCCAGGCTCCTGATCGATGTCGGGGAGATCGCGCACAGCCGCAAGCGTCCGGATAGTGGCGAGGACCGGCGGATCCGCGTTCAGGCCTATCACGGCGTAGCGCCCGGGGGTCGTGATGCGCCCCCAGACATAGGATCCATCTCCGGGACCGGAGGGCTCGACCAGAGTGAACAGCTTGGCCTGCGCCTCCCAGCGGAAGAGCCGGAGGCTCTCGGGAGCGACCGCCCCGAGCCGCTTCGGCTCTACGCGTAGGACGAGCGTGCCGGGGATGGAGGTCTTTTCCGCCTTTACGTCTGCGAACACACCCACGAACCCGAGGCTCGCCCGCGGCTGAGGGTTGCGGACAGGCCGGACGTCAGCGCGCAAGCCCTCGTCGTCAGGAAGAAACGCAGCCGGGTGGGATCGGGCCGCTTCGCCGAGGCGGTCCCTGTCCTCCGGCCTCTCTCTGCCCGAGTGCTCTTCAATTCGATCGTCGGTCGGCATCAGGCTCCTTCTCCGAAAGCCGGCGTCAGCGATCCCCGCCGAGGACCGCTACCAACGCGGCCCTTCCCAACGCCTGCTCGATCTCGGGCAGTCCGGACACCTGCAAGCGCACCTCCACGGAAAGACCTTCCGAGTGCCCTTCCGCTCCTTCACCCTGAGCGAGTCGGGCACCGATGATCCTCACTATGAGATGGTGGACCAACGATGGTCCAAGGGGCGTTTCTCCGGGGGGTGCGCCACGGCGCCCGACTTCCGGCAGTGCGTGTGACAGGATCCATGTAGCCCACGGCCCGGGCTCGATTCCTGGAAGCACGACCTCCTGTCCCGACTCCTCGTGATAGACCCGCGTCTGCCACACCTCTTCGCCCTCTTCGTCGCGGACTGCGTCGAAGAACAACGAGAACCCCCCGGCCTGTTGTCCGCCGATCTCTCCCGTGCCCTCTGCCGCAGGGCCAGCGCCCGGTCCACCGGTGCCGGGTTCCGTTGACAGATCAGCGGCGCCGGTGAGCCGGCGGGCCTGGCCGAGCCAGTCCTCGCGCTCGATCCGCTCGGTGGTGAGCTCGACGAAGGCGCGCTCCCTCAGCGCGGTCGCAAGCGTGTCTGGCGAGAGACCCGCAAGGGCCGTGATCTGGTCCACGCCACACTTGCGGAGCAGATCGGCGATCCATGGCTCGATGCCTTCGATGCGTCCGACGTCGTCGTCGCGTGCCACCGATGCCGGTGCGGGTGGCATCTGTCGATCGTGCTGGTGGGAGATCGGCGGACCGGGCGGGCCCCGGCGAGGCCAGCGGCCACCCCCGGGCCGTCGCGTTGCTCCCTACCCAGGGCGCACCATGACGCAGCAGACGTCTTTGCAGAATCCGAAGATCAGACCTGCGTACCGCGTTCCGTTGCAGTTCACCTCGGAGCTCAGCGTCACACAGAGACAGTAGATCGTCCCGCAGTCGCCGGGTGGGAGCCGGCCAGGTGGGAATCTGAAGATGGCCTCGTAGCACCTGTCGTCTGGCAGGCAGGGATCGAAGGGCACACGCTGGAACTCCTGCTCCTCGGGGCCCGGACCGCACGACTCCCACGCCACGTTCACGCACCAGGTGCCGCAGAGGTGGCGACGAAGATCCCCCTGGATACACCACCTCACCTTGACGAGGAGTTCCTGGTTGGCGCTGATGATGTCCGTCGGGGGCAGCACGGGATCCCCCTCGTGGCAGCTCGCCTCGAGCGTCGCCGTGAGACCCGGCGGTGGGACGATCTCGATCTCGCATTTCCTCCGGTGACGTCCGAGCTCGAGCGACTCTGCAGTCTCGGCCATTGCGGTTACCTCCGTCAGGATTTGACCGGGCTCCGGTGGTGTCCGTCGAGCGGCTCCACCGCCTCGAGGTGGGACGCTTGCAAGTCCTGCTCAACGCCGATTCAGCGTGCGCTCAGCATTCCGGTGCCCAGCGGCTGAGCGCACGTCCGCCCTTGGTTGTCGCCCGGTTGCGGCGAGGCGGCGCAGGCGACTTGGAGGAACCGGCCAGGTGTAGCGTCATCTCCTGTCTCCGAGCTGCTTCAGGACGTCGTTGAGCGCGATTGTCTCTTCACTCGGCGCGAGGTCGAAGTCAGCTCGCAGCGCCTCAGCGCACGCACGGAACTGGCGCAAGGCGAGATGCCGCTGCCCCTGAGCCTCATAACACTGCATCAGACGGCGGTGGGCATCCTCGTCGCAGCGATCGAGAGTGAGCGCCTTCTGGCAGAGAACGATGGCGGCGCTGTATTCATGGCGCTCGATGTATCCGACCGCGAGCCGTCCGGCGATGTGCGTGTACGCGCTCCGCCGACGCTCGCGCTCCACGCCAACCCAGTCCTCGTACAGACACTCCTCGAGGAGATGTCCGCGGTACAGGGCCTCGGCCCTCCCGTATTCCGCCATCGCCTCGTCCGGTCGCCGCGAGACCTCCAGCCGTTGGCCGGCGATGGCGTGCTCGTCGAACTCCTCGGCATCGACCCAGATCTCGAGCTCCGGGTTCAGGAAGTAGCAGTCGTCTTCGAAGAGGAGATAGCGGATATCGGGCCGGTGTCGGCGCAGCCCGTGGCGCAGCGAATAAATGGCCTGGTGGAGGTTACGCCGGCTCGCCTCCGGGTCGACATCAGACCAGAAAAGCTCATACAGCACGTCCTTGAGCACTCGGCGCCGTCGATTGAGCAAGAGGTATTTGAAGAGCGACAGGGCCTTGTGGCCTGGCCACTCCTCGACGAGTTGGTCATCCAGGTACACCTGGAACGGGCCGAGGCAGTAAGCGGCGAACGAGGGCTGCGGCCGGGTCTGCGCGGGGGGTTGTGACCGGACTACCGGAGCCGCGCCTGACGGCGCGGCTCCGTGGCGCGACGTGGGGTCTGGGTCCTCTTCGATCGCGAGAGCCAGCGCGTCGAGCTCGTGGCCGAAGTGTGCCTGGAACCGTCGCAATCCCGCGAGGCCCGGTGTGCGCTCCCTGGCCGGCATGCCGGGCGCCTTGCGGCCAGCGGAGTGCGCCCGCGTCTTGGACGCATCCCGATCAGGAGGTTCCGGGTGTGTGAGCGCCTGGAGGACGACGTGGATGTCCCGCCGCAGGTCGCGCTCGCGGGAGAGAGCGGCATCCCGGGCCCGGTCATGACGTCCGGCCTCCGCGCAGCAGTCGCCACATGCGACGCACAGCTCGCGGAGCGCGGAGAGGATCGGGAAGACAACGAGTTCACCCTCGTCCATTGTCCGGGCCTCGATCTCCTCGAGGCGCGCGGCGAGTCGCAGATACCACTCGCGCGACGGTCGCCCGCCCGCGACACGGGAGACCGGCTCAAGATCGCGGTGGCGAGTAGGCATTTGCTGGTCACCACCTCAGCGTGCCCCGAAACCCTCGGCCGCTCCCGCGTCCCTCGGTGGTCCCGGAACCGTATGGCGAGCGTGAGATCTTCCGCGCCCGGATGAAGCGGCCTTCCGACCTGGGCAGGCGTGCCGCTGGGGCTGAACGGTCAGCCCGCGCCGGTGCAGCGGCCCGGGTTAGTGCCTCGGTCTCCACGCGACGATGTCGCTCTCGCTCGCGGCGAAACCGAGAAATGCCAGCAACGATCGGCCTCGCGACCAGAAGCACTCGAAAAACCCCCCGCCGTTGCTTCGGGACGATGATCATGAAGGACCTGTCAGCCGTCAAGGCCTGCCACGGCAGAATGATCCGAAATTCCGCATTTCCTGCCTGCGCTCGGTGCGCTTGGTCGGTGAGCTCGTTGACCCGCCGCTCACCCCCTCCACGCGATGCGCAAGAGCCGGCCACTGGGAACAGCCTCGCCGGATCACCGCTACTCGGAGACGCCGGCGGCGCTCTCGGGCAGGGTGATCCTTTGTCTCGTTCATCTCCGGGCGAGCATCACCCGGTCTATTCGGGAGCGCACTGGCCGTCACCGTCGCCGGCCGCGGGGAGGCGGGCGAGGAGCGAGGAGAGGGTCGCGAGCTCATCCGCGCTGAAGCGCCCCGTGAAGAGCTCGTCGATGCCGGCGAGGTGAGTGCGGGACGCCTGGCGGAGCTTCTGCTCTCCGGCGGCGGTCAGCCTCGCGTAGACGACGCGCCGGTCGGTGGGGCAGGCCGCCCGCTCGACGTAGCCGGCCTGCTCGAGCCCCTCGAGGAGCCTCGTGATGCCGGAGGCCGTGAGGACGACACGCTCGGAGAGGTCGACGCGGCGCAGCAGTTTCTCGGGAGCGCGTGCGAGGTGGAGCAGGACCTCGTAGTCGTTGATCGTGAGCCCGTGCTCGGCGACGAGGTCGGCCGAGAGAGCGCGCGTCAGCGCAGCGTGGGCGCGGAGGAAGCGCACCCACGCCTCGAGTTGCGTCGTCTCTCGAAATACTTGCGTGCTCAACTTCGTTCAGGTAAGATGTTTGCGAACTCAAGTATATCCGAGAAGGAGGCTCATGTGAGCACTGTAGAGGCAAAGACCCGGGCCTCGGCCCCGGCCGGTACGTGGACCGTCGACCGGAACCACACCGCCGTCGAGTTCGAGGTCGTCGACGTCGAGACCCTCGTCGCCGCGATCCGGGGCCGGTTCACCGACTTCGAAGGGACCCTCGTGATCCCGAACGGCGACGGCACGGGGAAGGCGAGCGCCGTCATCCGCACGGAGAGCGTGAGGACCGACGACGAGCAGCGCGACGCCCACCTGCGCTCGCCCGACTTCTTCGACGCGGCCAACCATCCCGAGATCCGCTTCGAGGCCGATCGGGTCGGGCTCGAGGGCGGGCGGCTCACGATCCCCGGAACGCTCGTGATCAAGGGCGCCGACTTCCCCGTCGAGCTCTCGGCGCGCGTGCTGGGCGCCGGCACGGACGTCCAGGGGCGGGAGAAACTCGTCCTCTCCTCGGGCGGCGAGCTCGCCTGGGGCCCGCAGAAGGTCACGCTGGACCTGAGCGCGACCCTAGTGAAGGAGGGCTAGTTGAAGCTGCTCGGGATCGCCGGAAGCCTGCGGGCTGGCTCCTACAACCGCGCCCTGCTCCGCGCCGCGGGCGAGCTCGCGCCGGGGTGGATGGAAATCGAGGAGTGGGACATCGGCGTCCTTCCCTTGTTCGACGCGGACCTCGAGGCCGACGGCGATCCCGAGCCAGTGGCCGCCTTCAAACGGGCGGTGGGAGAGGCCGACGCTCTCCTCATCGCCACGCCCGAGTACAACCGCGGGCTCCCGGGCGTCCTGAAGAACGCCGTCGACTGGGCGTCGCGCCCGGCGCTCGGCTCGCCCCTCGCCGGGAAGCTCGTGGGCGTCATGGGCGCCAGCACGGGTATGAGCGGCACCGCCCACGCGCAAGAGCAGCTCCGCCAGGCCCTCGCGTTTCCACGGGCTCACGTCCTCGCCGAGCCTCGGGTGCTCGTCCCCCTCGCCTACGACCGCTTCGACGAGCACGGCCGCCTCGACGATCTGCACGCCCGCGACGCCGTCAGGGCGCTGCTCGACGCGCTAGCACTCGAGGGCACGCCGGAGGACGTCGCGGAGCGCGCGCTGGTCGCCGGCTGAGAGCGCGGCGATCTCCGCGGGCGGCTCGCTCAAGAGCTCGACCACGGACGCGCGGATCTCGGCGCCGGCATCGGTCAGCGCGAGCGTCTTCACGCGGCGGTCGCCGGCGCCGGGGCGGCGCTCGACGAGGCCCCGCGACTCGAGCCGGTCGACGATGCCCGTCACATTGGACGCGTGGCAGTAGAGCGCGTCGGCGAGCTCGCTCATGGCGAGCGGACGCTCGGGCTCGAGAAGACGCAGGGCGTGGGCCTGGACGTGCGTGAGGTCGAGCTCCGCGAGGCGCACGCCGAGGACGGCGTGCTTCGCCTTCGCGAGCCCGAAGAGGAGCTTCCAGGCCTCCCGGGCGACGTTCGACGCCGGTTTCGCTGCGACAGCCACGCGCTTATGATACTTGACAAGGTAAATACTTGACAAGTTCAATGTTCTAGGTAGCCTAGCGCTGATGCAGGACGAGCACGGGATCCAGGCGGAGGGGCTCGCCCGCGAGTTCAAGGGCGGCATCCGCGCGGTCGACGGGATCGACCTCCAGGTCGCGCCGGGAGAGATCTACGGCTTCCTCGGACCGAACGGTGCCGGAAAGTCGACCACAGTGCACATGCTGACGACGCTGCTGCCGCCGACGGCGGGAACCGCGCGCGTCGCCGGCTTCGACGTCGTCCGCGAGGGTGCCCAGGTGCGTGCGGCGATCGGCGCCGCGCTCCAGGAGGCCGCGCTCGACCCGCTTCTCACCGGCCGCGAGCACCTGCGGCTCCAGACCGCGCTCCACGGGATGGGAAAGGCGGAGCGGAAGCGCCGCGGCGAGGCGCTGCTCGAGCGCGTGGGCCTCACGCAGGCGGCCGACCGCAAGGTGCAGACCTACTCTGGAGGGATGAAGCGCCGCCTCGACCTCGCGCTCGCGCTCGTGCACGAGCCGAGCATCCTCTTCCTCGACGAGCCGACCACCGGGCTCGATCCGCAGAGCCGCAACGCCCTCTGGACGGAGGTCGCCCGGCTCGCGCGGGACGAGGGAGTCACCGTCTTCCTCACCACGCAGTACCTCGAGGAGGCCGACGTCCTCGCCGACCGGGTCGGAATCATCGACCACGGGCGTCTCGTGGCCGAGGGCACGCCGGCGGCGCTGAAGGCGGAGATCGGGCGCCCGAGCGTGGAGGCGATTCCCGCCGACCCGTCCGAGCGGGACGCGGTCGCGCGGACGCTCGAGCGCTTCGGCCGGCCCGTTCCCGGCTCTCCGAAGGGCGTCGCCGTCCGCCTCGACGGCGGCGAGGAGGCGCTCGCGGACGTCGTCCGGGCCCTCGATGCGGAGGGGCTCCACCTCGCGCACCTCCAGCTGCACGCGCCGACGCTCGACGACGTCTTTCTCGCCAAGACGGGCCGCTCCCTCGAGGGCGCCGGTGACGAGCTCGACACCGAGGCCGAGCCCGAGCCCGTGCCCGCGTGACGAGACCCCTCCTCCTCCAGGTCGGACACCTCGCCCGTCGCTCGGTGCTTCGGACGCTACGCCAGCCGTTGAACGTCGTCCCGTCGTTCGTCTTCCCCCTCATCCTGCTCGCGGTCAACGTGGGGGGCCTCGACACGGCCGCCCGCATCCCGGGCTTCCCCACGGATTCCTACCTCGACTTCGCGCTCGCCTTCACGTTCATGCAGGGCGCCCTCTTCGCCACGACGAACGCAGGTACCGACCTCGCGCGCGACATCCAGACGGGCTTCCTCAACCGGCTCTCGCTCACCCCGATGCGCAGCGCGGCTCTCCTCCTCGGCCAGCTCGCCGGCGTCGTGGTGCTCGCGCTCATCCAGGCGACGCTCTACCTGACAGTCGGCCTCCTCGCGGGCGTGCGTCCCGAAAGCGGTGTCGTCGGTGTCTTTCTGATCGTCTTCCTGGGCGTCCTCATCGCCCTCGCGTTCGGCGCGATCGGGGCGTTCCTGGCGCTGCGGACGGGCTCCGGCGAGGCAATCCAGGCCCTCTTCCCCCTCTTCTTCGTCTTCCTCTTCATGTCCTCGATGAACCTGCCTCGGAACCTGATCGAGATCGAGTGGTTCCGTACCGTGGCGACGATCAACCCCGTTTCGTACCTGATCGAGGGCATCAGGAGCCTCATCATCACGGGCTGGGACGCCCAGGCGCTCGCGCTCGGGTTCGGTCTGGCCGTCGGGATCGGGGCGGTCGCGGTCGCTGCGGCCAGCGTCGCGCTTCGAGGGAGGCTCGCGCGGTCGTGAGAAGCTTCGTCTTCGTGGCCCTGGCCGTCGCCTGGCGCGGCGTTCACAACGCCTTCACGAACCCGGCGATCCTCCTCCCCTCGCTCCTCTTCCCGCTCTTCTTCTTCACAGCGTTCGCCGGCGGCCTCTCGCGGGTCTCGGACGTGCCGGGCTTCGACTACCCGGCCGGCTACACGGCGTTTCAGTTCGTCTTCGTCTTCCTCCAGTCCGCGGCGTTCGGCGGCGTCTTCACCGGCTTCGCCATCGCCCGCGACTTCGAGAGCGGCTTCGCGCGCCGGCTTCTCCTCGCCGCCCCGCGGCGGACGGGGATCGTGGCCGGCTATGCGCTGGTCGCACTCGTCCGTTGGGCGGCGACGGCGTCGGTCGTGACCGTGGTTGCCCTGCTCGCCGGGATGGACGTGCTCGGAGATCCAGCCGAGCTTGCAGCCTTGGTCGTGCTCGGGCTTCTCGTCAACGTCGCAGCCGTCCTCTGGGCCGCCGGAGTCGCCATGCGCTTCCGCACGCTCCAGGCCGGTCCACTCATGCAGGTGCCGGTTTTCCTGACGCTCTTTCTCGCGCCCGTGTACGTACCGCTCGCACTCCTCGACGGGTGGATCCACGCGATCGCGACTGTCAACCCGGCGACCTTTCTGCTGGAGGCGGGGCGCGGCCTCGTCGCCGGCGAGCCGGTGGAGGTCGCCGCGGCGTTCGCCGTTGCCTTCGCGGCCGTCGCGCTCTTCACGGTCTGGGCGCTGCGCGGCCTCAAGAGCGCCGAGTCGGCGGGCTAGGCACCCCGGGCAAGCGGCCGGAGGCCGGCGTCCTCCAGGGCAGCCGCGACGAGCGAGTCGTATCGCTCCGCCGCCAGATCTCCGAACGGATCGGACGTGTGGCGCGCGAGCGTCGTGTACGGGAGCGAGAATGCGGCGCGCATCGCCAGCAGGCGGCGTCGCTCCCCTGTGAGGCCGCCGTTCGGGACGGCGAGGAGCCGGTCGACCGCGCTGAGCCTTCTGATCTGACGCAGGCGCGGCGGGACGTAGATCGCCAGCACGAGGAGCGCGGGGACGAGGAAGGTGGAGACGCCGAGGAGATTCGCGAGGTCGTTGACCGCCTCCTCGCCTTCACGGCCCAGGTCGGCGACGTTCCCGCCCGTCCCGGCGCCCGCTCCCGTGAACGCGTCGGCCAGCTCGCCTCCGATCACCGGGATGCCGTCCACGGCGTCGGCGACCTGGCCGAAGCCTCCCTCGACGGCGTTGCCGGCGCCCGTCACGCCGCGGCCGAGCGCGCCCAGCTCTTGAACCGTGTCGTGCACCTTCAGCCCGAGCCAGGCGAGGAGGGCGAGGAGAGCCAGCACGACGAGATCGACGAGCAGCGTCCTCACGAAGGCGTCCCGCGCGTGCGGGTAGAAGCGGGTATGAGTCTGTTCCATGTCAACCTCCTCAGCTGTCTTCTGCTACGACGGACGGCTCGGCGGCTCGGGGGCAAGCCCCTTGCGGCGAAGCTCCTCGAGGGCGTCCTCGCTCTTCTCGAGCCCGTCCAGGCCCATGCCGTGCAGGACCTCGGGCGTCTTCGAGAACTGGATGTCGGCGTACTCGACGACCTCGACCCGGTTGCCCCAGGGGTCCAGGAAGTCGAGCCCGCGGCCGGGCAGGATCTGCACGCCGGCTTCGGCGAGCGCGCGGCGCACCGCCTCCTTGTCGTCGACGACGAGCCCGAAGTGGCGATGCTCGTCGGGCGGCTGCGTTCGGCCCTCCGCGAGGGCGATGAACTGATCGCCCATGTCGACGAACGCCATCCTGGGCGAGCGGCCTCGCAGCGTGAAGTCGAAGACCCGCGCGTAGAACGCCAGCGCCTCCTCGACGTCGCCGACCTCGAGGGCGACGTGGTTGAGCCCGACGAGGCGGGGGCGGCTCACCGGGTTCGTCCGGCGCGGCCTGCGGGTAGCGTGGGAAGGGACATGCTCACCGCACGAGAACCTATCCGTTGAGCGCTTCGCAGCGCCCATGCCGGTTTTTGAGGATTTGATGAAAACGCTCGCGCCCTCGCCCGTGAAGGCCGATTAGCTCCTACAGTGGTTGAGTTGTCGACCATCGCCCGGATCGTCGTCGGCCTGCTCCTGCTCTGGGCCGCCGCCGCCAAGCTGCGCCGTCGGGAGGACCTGCCCGACTGGCTGACGGCGTACGGCCTGCCCGCGCGGGTCGCCCGGCCGGCCGCGTGGGCGGTCACGGCGGCGGAGGCCGTCGTCGGGGTGCTGCTCCTCGGGGGGCTCGCGCTCCCCGCGAGCGCCTACGCGGCCGTCGCGCTCGGGGTCGCCTTCGTCGCCGCGCTCGCCCAGGCACGTCTCCGCGGTGTCGAGCGGCTCCGCTGCGGATGCTTCGGCGCCTCGGAGGGACGAACGACGCACCTCCTCCTCCGCGCCGCCGGCTTTACGGCTCTGGCGGTGCTCGCCGCCTTCGGGGGCGGGCTCGAGGTCTCGGCTTCGGCCGACACCGTGATGCTCGTTGCGCTCACTGTCCTGACCGTCGCGGTCGTCCTCCTTGGGCTGCTCGTGCTCGCGCTCTACCGCCAGGTCGGCGTTCTCACCCTTCGACTCGGCCCGCGCGTGCCGTTCGAGCTCGCCGAGGAAGGGCCGGAGGTCGGCGCCCGCGCGCCGGCGCTCGACGGCCTTCGGGGTCGGCGCGCGGAGGTCGTCTTCTTCTTCTCCGCGACCTGCCGGCTCTGCCGGGCGCTCGGCCCTGGGGTCGCAGCGCTCGCGCGCCAGGGGCTCGCCGTCCGCGTGGTCGAGGAGGAGCAGGACGAGGACGCCTTCAAGCGCTGGAACGTGCCGGGGACGCCGTTCGTCGTGCACCTCATCGACGGTGTCGTGGCCGCAAAGGGAACCGTGAACACGCTCGAGGAGCTCGAGACCCTCCTCGAGGCCGGCAGGGCGAGAATCCATGCCGCGGCCTAGGACGCGATTCGAAATGACGCCTCGGCACAGGGCTTCGTTTTGAACCGGGTTCTTAGTCGGGAGAGCTCCACGCTCGACCGCTCGGCGGAGCGTCTCTCGGCGAGGCTGGCCGAGTCGACGACGCGCCGCTCGTTCCTCGGACGTCTCGGCGCGGCGGCGCTGGCGGTCGCGGGCGGCTCGGCGGTGGCCGCCGCCGTGAAGCCCGACGAGGCCGACGCCTTCCACTTCTGCGGGCACATCTGGACAACCGGCTCGTGCCCGAGCCCGTATCCGCCGCTCTCGCGCATCGACCGTAAGGGCTACCCGCTCCATCCCCAGAGCGGGAAGCCGATCGACAACCTCGGCCGCGTCGTCGACTCGGCCGGCTACGCGCTCGACGGGAGCAAAGACCGCCTGCGAGGGCCCGACGGGAACGTGTTGCCCCCCGCGCCGCGGACCCGCGTCTGCGAGGACTGGACACGCGAGGTCAAGGGCCTCAACGACCTCCGGATCCAGGGGTCCTGGTTCCGCTGCTGCGGGGGGCAGATCCGGAAGCTCGTGGACTGCTGCTCCTTCAGCCGCCGGCGGATCAACGGCGACGCCTCGCTCGTCGGCTATTGCTGGGGCGGCCGTCGCGTCTACTGCGTCATGTACTACGACTCGGGGCTGCCGTGCTGATCGAGGTGGGGGTCGCGTTAGCCGCACTCGTCGCGGGGATCTCGGGCGCCTGGTCTCCCTGAGGCCTCTCCATGCTGGAGACCTTCACTCCCGCCGTGTGCGGGAGCCGCCAGCGTCAGATCCTCGCCCAGGCCGTCTTCGCCGTGGCGGCCCTTGCGACCTCTGCGGCGCTCGGGCTGGTCCTCGGGCTCGCGGGCGGGGCCCTCGGCGCGCGCCATGCCGTCCTCGCCGCAGCCGCGCTCGCGCTCCTTGCGGCGGCGCGGGAGGCCGGTCTCGTCCCCCTGCCGCTTCCGCAGGCACGTCGCCAGGTGCCGGAGCGCTGGCGCTTCGAGTTGCCGCTCCCGCTGTGGGCGACCGGATATGGCGCCGGGCTCGGCGCGGGCCTCTTCACCTACCAGCCGGTCTCGACCTTCTGGGTGGCGTGCGCGGGTGCCCTCGCCCTCGGCCGGCCCGTGCCCGCTGCCCTGTGCCTCTCGCTCTACGGCGCCGGTCGCGCCGCCATGGTGGTCTGGCCACGCCGCCGCTCCGGCGATACCACGGCGGCCGTCGAGCGGCTGGCCGAGCGGCGGGGAACGCTCCTGCGGGCGAACGCCGTCGCGCTCTTGGCTTGCGGGATCCTGCTCGCGGTCGCGCCGGCTGCGGGCGGGGCGACGCTCGTGGTGCAGGATGCCTACGACCCGAGCTTCAGCGACGACGTGCTCGCCTTCGCGACGGTCGACGAGCGGGTCGTCGTCAGACCGCTCGGAGGGGGGCCGGACGTCGTCTATCCCAACGCCTCGCAGCCGAGCCTCCAGGGTGAGTACCTCGCGTACGTGGACGCCGGGGGGATCCGCGTCGTACGCTGGGCGACCGGGGAGGAGGTGGGGCGCGTCGACAACCCGACGGCCTCGCACCCCGCCCTCGAGTGGCCCCTGGTCGCGTTCGTTCGCCGCGACCCGTCGTACAGGCGCCTCGTCGTCCGTAACCTCGAGACCGGGGGGTACGTCATTCACGTCTCCGTCAAGCCCGGCTTCGACCTCGGTCGTCCCTCGCTGCGCGGAGGGCGGCTCGCGTGGCACGTGGCCTCTCGCAAGCAGTCGCGGATCGTGCTGAAGACGCTCGCGACGGGCGCCAGGCGAGTCGTCGCCAGGAGCAGCATCGCGCTGCTCGAGAACCCGGCGGTCATCGGCCCCCGCATCGCCTGGGTCGAGGGGCGGTCGGGTGTGAGCCATCTCCGGCTCGGCTGGGTGCAGGCGGGCAGGAAGCGCACCACGGTCGAGTCGATGCGCACGCGGCTGCGTGCGTACTGGACGACGAGCGCGGGCGCGGGCGTCGTCTACTCGACGCGCTGGACGCTCTCCTCAGGCGCCTCCGCGATCTACCGGACGAACTTCTGAAAGGGGATTCAGGCCCCGGAACCCACACTCCCTCGTTTGAGGGAATGCAATTGGCCTGAGTGCCCGTATAGTCCGGTCTGCAAGGGGCGAACCATCGCCCATCGGGTAGAGGTACCAACAGGGAGAGAATTTGCGGCGGCCCAGTCTTTCCACGCGCTTTGTCGTGCTGTCGATCACGGCTGCGTTCGTGCTGGCGTTCGCTGGTCCCGCGGCGGCCGAACGGTATGTCGTCGTGTACAAGGAGCACAGCTTCGGGGTGTGGGCGGCCAAGTGGGACGTCAAGCGGGCGGGAGGGTCTCTCGTCGCCTCCTATCCGCAGATCGACGTCGTCGTCGCCGAGTCGACCGCCCCCGACTTCGCCGCCGAGATGGACCGGAACCGGGCCGTGCAGGGCGTCGCTCCCGTCGGGAGCGTCGTCGCCACCGCCTCCGGGTTCGGCTGGGACGGCGGCCCGCCAGGGCTCCCGAACGAGCCGGCGACCGACGACGACACGTTCTCGCCCCTCCAGTGGTGGTCGAAGCGCATCAAGGCCCCCGACGCGCACGAGATCACCGGCGGGAGTCCCGAGGTCGTCGTGGGCGTGATCGACACAGGCGTCGACGCGACGCACCCCGACCTCGAGCCCAACATCGACGCCTCGCGGAGCGTCGCCTGCGTGGGCGGCGCCCCAAACCAGGATCCAGCAGCGTGGAACGACGATTCCGGACACGGCTCGAACGTGGCCGGCGTGATCGCCTCCCCGGCGAACGGCATCGGGATCGTTGGCATCGCGCCGAACGTCAAGCTCGCGATCATCAAGGCGAGCGTTCGCTCCGGCACGGTCGACATCTTCCTCGCCGACGCGGTCATCTGCTCCCTGATGTGGGCGGCGGACCACGGTGTCGATGTCGCCAATAACAGCTACTCGGTCGACAGCGCGATCATGGGCGGCACGACGAGCTTCTGCCGAAACGACGACTCGCAGCGGACGATCATCCAGGCTGTGAGGCGCGCGGTCGGCTACGCGAGGAGGCGGGACGTCTCGATGGTCGCCTCGGCGGGGAACAACGGACTCGACATGTCGAGCCCGGCCTTCGACGGCTGCAGCCGTCTGCCGAGCGACCTCCCCGGGGTGCTCACGGTCTCCTCGATCGGCCTGAACGACATGCTCGCCGCGGGACCCCCCTCGAATTACGGGCTCGGTTACGTCGACCTGACGGCGCCCGGCGGAGACTTCCTCCAGGGCGTCCCGCCGTCTGGGCTCGTCCTCGGCCCGTGGCCGGCCGCGTTCCAGGTGCCCCGCCTCCTCTGCGACCCGTGCGGGGGACCTGATGCCGCGTACTACCGCTTCTTCGCAGGAACGTCCCAGGCGGCCGCGCAGGTGAGCGGCGTCGCGGCGCTCGTTGTCAGCAAGTTCGGCAAGGAGCGTCGCTGGTGGAGCGGGAGGATGGACCCGGACCGCGTGTCCCTCATCCTGCGCCAGACCGCCGACCCGCTTCCCTGCCCGGCCGCCGATCCCCGCTGTGTCACCGAGGGCAACCGGACGAGCTTCTACGGCAAGGGCCTCGTCAACGCGCTTCACGCGGTCACGCGCGACAAGCGAGACCCGTAGACCGTCCAGGCGCCGTCGCTAGACTCGGGTCGGTGTCAAGCTGCGATTACGGACCGGCGTCGATGACCGACTCGCCGGTTAGGCTCGGAGCCGGCGGCGGGCTGACCCTTAGACTCGCTGTCGGCCTTTGTGGCCTGACCTGCACGGGTTTTGTCGCCCGCCGCCGTCCGAGGAGCGCCCGCGTGACCTGATAGGAGCATGGCAAGACGCCCCCACCGAGGCGTGTCCGCTGGCGGTCCGCCCTCCAGCAGTCGCGTCTGAAAGGGGACGGAGATGATGGTAATCGGGATCGATCCGCACAAGCAGACCCACACGGCCGCCGCCGTCGAGCGAGCGACAGGCGAGCTTCGCGGCGAGCGTACGGTGAAGGCTCGCGCGCAGGGCCATGAGCAGCTTCTCGTGTGGGCGCGCGCGCTCGACGGCGAGCGGCTCTTCGCGCTCGAGGACTGCCGCCACGTCTCCGGCTCGCTCGAGCGCTTCCTGCTCGCTCGCGGCGAGCGGGTGGTGCGCGTCCCGCCCAGGCTCATGGGCGAGGCGCGCAAGGGTGGCCGCAGCGTGGGCAAGTCGGACGCGATCGATGCGCTCGCGGTCGCCCGCGCCGCCCTGCGCGAGCCGGGCCTGCCGGCCGCCTTCCTGGCCGGCTCCGAGCGGGAGATCAGGCTCCTGCACGACCACCGCGCCGATCTCGTCGCCGAGCGAACACGCATCCAGAACCGGCTGCGCTGGCACCTGCACGACCTCGACCCCGAGCACGAGATCCCCGCCGGGGCGCTCGACCGGCGCCTCTGGCTCGACCGGATCGGCCGCCGCCTCGCCCGCCTCGCGCAGACGGCCCAGGTGCGGATCAGCCGCGGGCTCGTCGGACGCTGCCGCGAGCTCTCGCGCCGGATCACCGAGCTTGAGCGGGAGCTGGAGGCGCTCGTGGCGGCGGAGGCCGGCGAGCTGCTCGAGCTCGTCGGCTGCGGCCCCCTCACGGCCGCCCAGCTCGTGGGCGAGGTCGCCGGCGTCGAGCGCTTCGCGACCGACGCCAAGCTGGCCAAGCACGGAGGCTCAGCGCCGCTACCCGCCTCCTCAGGCCAGAAACAGCGCCACCGGCTCAACCGCAAGGGCAACCGCCAGCTCAACTGCGCGCTGCACCGGATCGCCGTCAACCAAGGCCGCCACTACGAACCCGCCCGCGCCTACCTGGCACGCAAAGAAGCCGAGGGCAAGAGCAGGCGCGAGGCGCTGCGCTGCCTGAAACGCCACCTCACCCGCGTCGTCTTCCGCATCCTGAAAGCGATCGCTGCCCGCCGAACCTCCCAGCCCTCGACCACGCCTACGGTCCCGCAGATCGCCGTAGGCTTGACATAGGAGAAACCCGTGGCGGAGATCGTCGGCATCTGGCGCGCGCCCGCTCGTCGCGTCCCCATGGAGCCGCTGGAGGCGGCGGAGATCCTCGAGAACGGGCTCGAGGGCTGCGCCCACCGCCGCCCGGGAAAGCGCTCCGTCCTCTTCGTCGCCGCCGAGGATCTCGACGCGGTCGGCGTCCCGCCGGGCGCCGTCCGCGAGAACTTCACCGTGCGCGGCGCGGACCTTATGCGCTGGCCGCTCGGCCAGCGGGTGGCGGTCGGCGAGGCGGAGTTCGAGATCTCCATGGTCTGCGATCCGTGCCACCAGATGGAGGAGATCCGGCCCGGCCTCCAGGCGGAGATCGAGGGGCGCCGCGGCATGCTCGCCTCGGTCGTGAAGACCGGGCGCGTGTCGCTCGGAGATCAGGTCAGGCAGCTTTGACGGCGGCGATCAGCTTCTCCACGGACTCCTTCGCGTCCCCGAAGAGCATGGCCGTGTTCGGCCGGTAGAAGAGGTCGTTGTCGATCCCGGCGAAGCCGGGGCTCATGCTCCGCTTGAGGACGACGACGTTCGCCGCCTGGTCGACGTTCAGGATCGGCATGCCGTAGAGCGGGCTCTCCGGGTCCTCGCGCGCGGCCGGGTTCGTGACGTCGTTGGCGCCGATCACGAGCGCGACGTCGGTGCGCGGGAACTCCGGATTGATGTTCTCCATGTCGTAGAGCTGCGGGTAGGGGACGTTCGCCTCGGCGAGGAGCACGTTCATGTGCCCGGGCATGCGGCCGGCCACGGGATGGATGGCGTACTTCACGTCGACGCCGCGCCGCTCCAGGAGGTCGGCGAGCTCGCGGACGCCGTGCTGCGCCTGCGCGACGGCGAGCCCGTAGCCGGGGACGATGACGACCCGGCTCGCGTAGGCGAGCATGACGGCGGCGTCCTCGGCCGTGATCTCGCGATAGCTCTTCGCTTCGGCCTCGGCCGCCGCCCCGGCCGCCGACGGTGCCGCCGCTCCGAAGGCGCCGAAGAGGACGTTCGCGAGCGAGCGGTTCATCGCGCGCCCCATGAGGACGGTGAGGAGCGTCCCGGAAGCGCCGACGAGCGTCCCGCCGATGATCAGCGCGGTGTTCTCGAGCACGAAACCGGTCGAGGCGGCGGCGAGGCCGGTGAAGGCGTTCAGGAGCGAGATCACGACCGGCATGTCGGCGCCGCCGATGGGGAAGACGAGCAGGACGCCGAAGAGAAGCGACCCGGCGATGAGGACGACCGCCCAGACGCCGGCCTCCGTCACGCCAGCCACGGCGCCGGCCGCGAGCAACCCGGCGAAGAGGAGGCCGTTCACGACCTGCTGGCCGGCGAAGACGATCGGTCGGCCGGGGAGGAGCTCTTGGAGCTTGGCGAACGCGACGACGCTCCCGGAGAAGCTGATCGAGCCGATGAGCATCGAGAACAGCATCGCCCCCATCGACTCGGGGACGACGTGCTCCGCGCCCGGCGTGAGCCGGTGGAACTCCGCCGCGGCGATGAGCGCCGCCGCGCCGCCGCCGACGCCGTTGAAGAGCGCCACCATCTGCGGCATCGCGGTCATCTTCACGAGCCGGGCCGAGGCGACGCCGACCACGGTCCCCACCGCGACCCCGGCGGCGATCAGCCAGTAGGAGCCGATCTCGGGGCTCGCGAGCGTGAAGACGACCGCGATCCCCATCCCGACCGCCGCGACCACGTTTCCCGAGCGGGCCGTCGCGGGCGAGGAGAGCCGCTTGATGCCGAGGATGAGGCAGACGCTCGCGACCAGGTAGGCGACGTCGATCGTCGTCTGCGAGACGGCGAAGATCACTCGCGCTCCTCGGGCCTCCGCTTGAACATCTCGAGCATCCGGTCCGTGACGAGGAAGCCGCCGACGACGTTGATGGTCGCGAACACGACCGCCACGAAGGCGAGCACCTGCTCGAGCGTCGAGTCCGCCGAGCCGGCGATGAGCATCGCGCCGACGAGGACGATCCCGTGGATCGCGTTCGTCCCGGACATGAGCGGCGTGTGCAGGAGCGTCGGCACGCGCGAGATCAGCTCGAAGCCGAGGAAGACGGCGAGGACGAAGATCGTGATGCTCGTGAGGAGCGTCTGGCTCACGCTTCGGCGGCCTCGTTCGTCACCCGGCCGCCGTGAGCGACGCACGTCTCGCGCACGATCTCGTCCTCGAAGTCGAGCTCGAGCGCCCCGTCCTTCACGAGCAGCGCCAGGAACGCCTGCACGTTCCGCGAGTACATCTGGCTCGCGTGGACGGGCATCGTCGCGGGGACGTTCGTGAGCCCGACGATCGTGACTCCGTCCGAGACGATCGTCTCGCCGGGCCTCGTCAGCGCGCAGTTCCCGCCGGCCTCGGCGGCGAGGTCGACGATGACGGCGCCGCGCGCCATGCCGGCCACGGCCGCCTCGGTGATGAGCAGGGGCGCCTCCCGACCTGGGATGAGGGCCGTCGTGATCACGGCGTCCGAGGAGTGCGCGTGGCGGGCGATCAGCTCCTGCTCGCGCGCGTGCTGATCCTCGGCGAGCGCGACGGCGTACCCGCCGACGCCCTCCGCTCCCTCGACGTCGAGCTCGAGGAAGGTCGCGCCGAGGCTCTCCACCTGCTCCTTGACGACCGGGCGCACATCGAAGGCGGAGACGACCCCACCGAGCCGCCGCGCGGTGGCGATCGCCTGCAGGCCTGCGACGCCCGCGCCGAGCACGAGCACCTTCGCCGGGGGAATCGTGCCGGCGGCCGTCGTCAGCATCGGGAAGAACTTGCCCAGATGCTCGGCGGCGAGGAGGGCGGCCTTGTAGCCCGCGACCGTGCTCTGGGAGGAGAGCGCGTCCATCGGCTGCGCCCGGGTGACGCGCGGGATCGAGTCCATGGAGAACGCGGTCACGCCGCGCTTCGCCAGCGCTCGCACGAGCTCGGGATCGACGAGCGGCTGGAGGAGCGCGAGCAGCACCTGACCCCCGCGCAGCCGACCGACCTCCTCGGAGCTCGGCTTGCGCACCTTGCAGATCACGTCGGCCTGGGCGTAGAGGTCGTCGGCCGAGACGACGGCGGCGCCGGCCTCCTCGTAGGCGGCGTCGACGAAGGTCGCCGCGTCGCCGGCCCCCCGCTCCACGAGCACCTCGACCCGGTCGTCCGTGAGCCGCCGCGCCGTGTCCGGCACGACGGCGACCCGGGTTTCTCCCGGCGCGGACTCCTTGGCGACCCCCACCTTCATGCTCGGCGGAGTGTAAGTGCCTCACGCGCCGGACACGGCACCACCTCGCCGGCTGCAAACCGTCGCATCCAGGCGTCCTCGGTCGGCCACATACCTTTTCGGTATGCGGCCTCCCTGCGTCCTTTGCCTGCTCGGTTTTCGCCGGCGATGCTGCACCGTGCCCGTCGCATGAAGCACTAAGCTCCCCCTGTGGACGGATGGCTGGAGGAAGCGTGCACGAAGCTCGCCGCCGCGGTCGAGGAGGAGCCTGCGGGCTACGCTCTCTCGCGTGCGGAGATCGAGGAGCTCCTCGAGCTCGCGCGCATCGCAGCGCACGAGAGCGGAGAGCGGACGAACGCCCCGCTCCTGTGCTACCTCGTCGGCCTCGCGCACGGCCGGCACGGCGGGAGCCTGAGCGACCTCGTCGACGCGACCGTCGGCACGTCCGCATAGGCTGCGCCCATGCCCGCGCTGGACGGCAGGACGGCTCTCGTCACGGGCGCCTCGAGCGGGATCGGCCTCGTGACGGCCCGCGCGCTTGCGGCCGAGGGGGCGCGTCTCGCGCTCGGAGCGCGCCGCGTCGAGCGCCTCGAGGCGGCCCTGAAGGAGCTACCCGGAGAGGGGCACATGATCGGCGCTCTCGACGTCACCGACACCGAGAGCAGTAGATCCTTCGTGGAGCTCGCCGTCGGTGAGTTCCAGAAGATTGACATCCTGGTCAACAACGCGGGACTTGCATTGGGCCGCGGTGCCATCGCCGAGGGCTCCGACGAAGACGATCTGATCATGTGGGAGACGAACGTCCTCGGGCTCCTCCGCATCACCCGGCTCGTGCTTCCGCACATGGAGGACTGGCGCGGGCACATCGTCAACCTCGGCTCGTGGGCGGGCCGCGAGGCCTACGCCGGCGGCGGCATGTACGTCGGCTCGAAGACGGCCGTGCGGGCGCTCACCTACGTGTTGCGGAAGGAGCTCGTCGGCCGCATCCGCGTGACGACGGTCGACCCGGGCATGGTCGGGGACACCGAGTTCTCCGACATCCGCTTCCGCGGCGACGAGGAGAAGAAGGCGGGCGTCTACCGCGGCGTGCGATACCTGACGCCGGAGGACGTCGCCGACTGCATCCTCTGGGCGGTCACGCGGCCGCCGCACATGGTCGTCGACGAGATCGTCGTCAAGCCGCTCCAGCAGGCGAGCCAGGACGCCATCGTCCGGGACACGCCGTAGTGGCTCTCACCATCCTTGAAGGCTCGACGTTCTGCGTGTCGGACGAGCGCGGGGACATCGTCGAGCCGACGATGGGGCTCTTCGCGCACGACACCCGCTTCCTCTCACGGTGGGTGCTGACGATCAACGGCGCCAGGCCTCTCATGCTCTCGTCGCGCAAGGTGGAGTACTACTCGGCGGCCTTCTTCCTGCGGAACCCGGCTGCAGGCGGCCTCGCCCACGACGAGCTCTCGATCGCCCGCGAGCGGTTCGTGGGCGACGCGATGCAGGAGCACATCGTCGTCTCCAACCACTCTCGGCGCCGAGTCGAGTTCGACCTCACGCTCGACCTGGGCACCGACTTCGCGGACATCTTCGCCGTCAAGGCCTACGACTTCGCGCTCGGCGATCCTGAGCACGCGCCCCCGCTCCCGAACGCAGTCCCGCCCGTCTACGAGTCCTCCGAAAACCAGTTCGTGCTGGCCGGCGGGGGAGACGGCTTCACCGGGCTGACGCAGGTCGTCCTCTCCGAGCGGGGCGAGGCCTCCGACTCGACGATCACCTATCGCATCGAGCTCGAGCCTCGTGACAGCTGGCGTTTGCGGGCCGACGTCATCCCCTCGCTCGACGGCGTACGCACGGCGGCGCAGATCGCCGAGCGGCGCTTCGGCGACGAGCTCGCGCGCGTTCGGGCCTCGCTCGCGGCCTGGCGGCTGCGCGTTCCGCAGCTCCGCTCCTCGTGGGACGAGCTCACGCACTCCTTCCGCCAGTCGGTCGCCGACCTCTCCTCGCTCCGCATGGATGAGGACCCGCGGCTCCCGGGCCAGCTCCCGGCGGCCGGCATGCCGTGGTTCATGACCGTCTTCGGCCGAGACACGCTGATCACCTGTCTCCAGACGCTGCTCTTCGGCCCCGAGCTCGCCCAGAACGCCCTCGCCGTCCTCGCCGAGCTCCAGGCGTGCGAGGACGATCCCGTGGCGGACGCCGAGCCCGGCAAGATCGTCCACGAAGTGAGGCATGGCAAGGGCGCGGAAGCGTGGTTCCCGCGCTACTACGGGACGGTCGACGCGACGCCGCTCTACCTCGTCCTCCTCTCCGAGGTTTGGCGCTGGACCGACGACGCGGGCCTCGTGCGGGACCTGCGCGAGCCGGCCCTACGCGCGCTCGAGTGGATCGACCGCTACGGCGATCTCGACGGCGACGGCTTCGTCGAGTACCTGAGCCGATCGCCGCGCGGGCTCGTCAACCAGTCGTGGAAGGACTCCGGCGACTCACAGCTCTTCCGCGACGGGCGGCGCGCGGAGCCGCCGATCGCGCCGTGCGAAGTGCAGGGTTACGTCTACGACGCGAAGGTCCGCCTCGCCGAGCTCGCGCGAGAGGTCTGGCGCGAGCGGGAGCTCGCGGACCGGCTCGAGCGTGACGCGGCCGAGCTCAAGACGCGCTTCGACCAGGCGTTCTGGTGCGAGGCGCGGGGAGGCTACTACGCGCTCGCGCTCGACGCCGAGAAGGAGCGGGTGGACGCGCTCACGTCGAACATCGGCCACCTCCTCTGGAGCGGCATCGTCCCGCCCGAGCGAGTCGACGCCGTCGTCGACCAGCTCATGGGCGAAGAGCTGTGGTCGGGCTGGGGCGTCCGCACGATGTCGGCCGGGGACGTGGGCTTCAACCCGCTCACGTACCACAACGGGACGGTCTGGCCGCACGACAACTCGCTGATCGCGTGGGGCCTGGCGCGCTACGGGCGCTGGCCCGAGGCACAGCGCATCGTCCGGCGTCTGCTGAACGCGGCCTCGTACTTCGACCACCAGCTGCCGGAGGTCTTCGCGGGCTTCTCGCGGACGGAGACTCCGTTCCCGATCCCGTATCCGACCGCCGCGCGGCCGCAGGCGTGGGCGGCCGGCACGCCCGTGCTCCTCCTCCAGCTCCTCCTCGGCCTGGAGCCGGACCGCCGTCGCCACGTCCTCGGCACAACGGCGCCCGACGACATCCCCTCCTGGGCGGGCTCGCTCCGCGTGACCGGCGTGCGCGCGTTCGACAAGTCGTGGGACGTGCAGCTCGAGGGCGGCCGTGTCACGATCGAGCAGGCGTGAGGATCGCAGTCCTCTCCCCGGTCTGGTTCCCGGTCCCGCCGGTTGGCTACGGGGGAATCGAGTGGGTCGTGGCGCTTCTCGCCGACGGCCTCGCCGCCGCCGGCCACGACGTCAGCCTCTTCGCCTCGGGCGACTCGCTCACGAAGGCGAAGCTCGTCTCGGTCTACGCGGAGGCGCCCTCGGCGGAGATCGGGAAGACGATGCCCGAGCTCAGGCACGCGCTCGCCTGCTACGAGCAGGCGGAGGAGTTCGACATCGTCAACGACCATTCCGGGCCGCTCGCCGTGGCGATCGGCGCGGGCGTGGGGACGCCGGTCGTCCACACGGTGCACGGGCCCCTCACCGGGGCCGACGGCGACCTCTACGCGTCTCTCGCCCACGTCGCGCCGCAGGTCGGGCTCATCTCGCTCTCCCTGAACCAGCGCAAGCCGCAGCCCGACCTTCCGTGGGTGGCGAACTGCGCCAACGCGCTCGACCTCGGCGCCTATCCGGTGCACACGGAGCGCGGCGAGTACCTCCTCTTCCTCGGGCGCATGAGCGCCGACAAGGGCTGCCACCGCGCGGTCGAGGTCGCGCAGGAGGCGGGCATCCCGCTGAAGATCGCCGGGAAGATGCGGGAGCCGGCCGAGCGTGAGTACTTCGAGGCGTACGTCGCGCCGCACCTCGGCGACGGGGTCGAGTACCTCGGCGAGACGAGCCACGGGAAGAAGGTCGCACTCCTGCAGAACGCGCGCGCGACGCTCTTCCCGATCGAGTGGGAGGAGCCGTTCGGTCTCGTCATGATCGAGTCGATGGCCTGCGGCACGCCGGTGATCGCCACGCGCTGGGGCGCCGTGCCGGAGGTGATCGAGCACGGCCGGTCGGGCATCGTCGTCGACGACTACCGCCAGATGGCGGGCGCCCTGGCGGACGCCGACCGGCTCGAGCCGCTCGAGTGCCGCCGCTACGTCGAGGAGCGGTTCTCGGCGGAGCGCATGGTGCGGGACTACGAGGTCGCTTACACGTCCGTGCTCGAAGAGGCCTCGGTCTAAGCGCGCTTCGACGCGGCGGCGACGGGCGCGAGCGCCTGCTCGAGGTCGGCGACGAGGTCGGCCGCCGCTTCGATTCCGACCGAGAGGCGGACGAGGTTGCCGGGCGTGGCGAAGGACGCCTCGCTGGTCGAGGCGTGCGTCATCCGGGCGGGGACCTCGATCAGGCTCTCCACTCCCCCCAGGCTCTCCGCGAGCGTCCACACCTTCGTCCGCGTGACGAGCGCGATCGCCTCCTCCTCCGACGCCGTGAGGAAGGAGATCATCCCGCCGAAGTCGCGCATCTGGCGCGCGGCGATCTCGTGCCCGGGGTGGTCTCGGAGGCCCGGGTAGAGGACGTGGTCGACGGCCGGGTGGCCGGCGAGGAAGTCGGCGACCGCCCGCGCGTTCTCGGAGTGGCGCTCCATGCGGAGTGCAAGCGTCTTCAGGCCGCGCAGGACGAGCCAGCAGTCGAACGGGCCGGGAACGGCGCCGAGGGCCTTCTGCAGGAACTTCAGCCGCTCGGCGACGGTGGGGTCGTTCGTGGCGACGGAGCCGCCGATGACGTCCGAGTGGCCGCTGAGGTACTTCGTCGTCGAGTGGAGGACGACGTCCGCGCCGAGCTCGAGCGGGCGCTGGAAGTAGGGGGTGGCGAACGTGTTGTCGACGACGACGAGCGCGCCCGCGGCGTGGGCGGAGTCCGCGGCCTTGCGGATGTCGATCACGTTCAGCAGCGGGTTCGTCGGCGTCTCGAGCCAGACGATGCGGGTCGACTCGTCGAGGTGCGGCTCGAGGCCAGCCGCGATCTCCTCCGCGGACAGGTACGTGAACCGGTAGCCCTTGGGCTCGTAGACCTGCGTGAACATCCGGTAGACGCCGCCGTAGACGTCGTTCACGGAAACGACGCGGTCGCCCGGGTTGACGAGGTGCATGATCGTCGTCGTCGCCCCCAGGCCGGAGGAGTACGCGAGCCCGTACTCGGCGCTCTCGAGCGAGGCGAGGCAGGTCTCGAGCGCCGTCCGCGTGGGGTTTCCGGAGCGGGAGTAGTCGTAGCCCTTGTTGACGCCCACGTCGTCCTGGACGAACGTTGCCGTCTGGTAGATCGGCGTGATGACGGCGCCCGTCGCCGGGTCGGGCTCCTGCCCGTCGTGGATCGCCCGCGTCTCGAACTCCACAGCGTCAGTGTATGCCGCGCCGTCCTTGGCGGACACGCCAGGGGTCAGGCGCCGTCGGCGGTGCGGCCGTGGGCGAGGTACTCGAGGAGGTCCGCCCGCGTGAGGACGCCGACGGGCCTTCCGGCGCGCGCGACGACGACGGCCGGGTTGCCGGCGGAGAGGTCGGCGAAGACGGTGTCCACGGACTCGTCGATCTCGACGGCCGGGAGCGGCGGCTCCATCGCCGCGGCCACCTCCTCGCCGAGCGCGTCCCGGTTCCGGAAGACGCGTTCGAGGAGGCCGCGCTCCCGGATCGACCCGACCAGATCGGCGAGCGACTCGCCGCCGTCGTGGCGGACGACCGGAATCTGTGAGATGCCGTAGCGCTGCATGAGGTCGATCGCCTCGCCGACCTTCTGGTGCGACTCGACCGTGACGAGCTCAGGGACGTCCGGCTCCTCTTGGCGCTTGAACGCGAGCACCTCCTCGATCGTCGGCGCCGGCGCTTCCCGCTCCAGGAAGCCGTGCTCCATGAGCCAGTTGTCGTCGTAGAGCTTGGAGAGGTAGCCGCGGCCGGAGTCCGGGATCAGCGTCACGAGCGTCGCCTCCGGCCCGAAGCGCTGCGCGACCTGGAGCATCGCCCACACCGCCGTTCCCCCTGAGCCGCCGACGAGCAGCCCCTCCTCGCGCGCGAGCCGGCGCGCGGTCCGGAACGAGTCGCCGTCCGAGACTGCCACGTACTCGTCAACGAGCGACGGGTCGTACGTCTCCGGCCAGAAGTCCTCGCCGATGCCTTCGACGAGATAGGGGTGGACGTTGCCCGGGTTCGAGAAGATCGACCCCTCCGGATCCGCCCCGATGACGAGGAGGTCGGGCTTGCGCTCCCGCAGGTAGCGCGCCGTCCCCGAGATCGTCCCGCCCGTCCCGATGGAGAGGACGACCGCGTCGAGCTCCCCGCCGGTCTGTTCCCAGATCTCCGGCCCGGTTGTCTCGTAGTGGGCATCCGGGTTCGCGGGATTGGAGTACTGGTCCGGCTTGAACGCCCCGGGGATCTCCTCCGCCAGCCGGTTGGAGACCGAGTAGTAGCTCTCCGGAGATTCCGGCGGGACCGCGGTCGGGCAGATGACGACCTCGGCGCCGTACCCGCGCAGGAGCGCACGCTTCTCCTCGGCGATCTTGTCCGGCATCACGAAGACGCAGCGATAGCCCTTGATGGCGGCCGCGATCGCGAGCCCGACGCCCGTGTTTCCGCTCGTCGGCTCGACGATCGTCCCGCCCGGTCGGAGCCTCCCCTCACGCTCGGCCGCCTCGATCATGCGGAGCCCGATGCGGTCCTTCACGCTCCCCCCCGGGTTCATGTACTCGAGCTTCGCGAGCAGGGTCGGCCCGAGCTCCCGGCCCACCCGCTGGAGGCGGACGAGCGGCGTCCGCCCGACGAGATCGAGAACGGTCGGGTAGTCAGGAGCCACGGCCGTAGCGTAGTGCGCCGGCTTCAGAAGCCGACGTCGACCAGGCGGAAGAACCAGAGCGCACTCGTGTACCAGACCGCGATGAGCACGGCGAAGAGCAGCCCGCCCGCCGTCGGGAGGACCCAGACGGGGAAGCGGTGCAGACGCACCACGAGCACCTTGGCCGCGAAGGCGCCGTAGAGCGCGCAGCCGAGGAGGGAATGGGCGAGTACGCGGTCGTTGCCGCTCTGGAAGCCGAGCAGGAAGATGCAGTGGTAGGCGACCGGGAGCGTGAGGAGGAAGGCGAGCCGCCCAGTCCACCGGTGCACGCTCGGGATCCAGTCCGGCCGCCGCCAGGGGAGCTTGCGGAAGATCCAAGCCGCCGTGAAGAGCTGCACGATGCCCAGGGCGACCGCCGCGCTCGCGAGCCAGACCTTCATGTGGATGGTGTCGCTGAAAACGAGGTCGAAGTACCCGCCGCCTTGGTCGATCTCGGCCTCGGCGAGGAAGCCCGCGAGCAGCGAGACGACCGCGAAGCCCGCGAGGGGGACGAGCAGCCAGCGCGGAGAGCGGGTCGGGCTCGGTGTCGGGGCGGTCGTCATCTCAGTGCCGGAAGTGGCGGCGCGCGGTGAAGACCATCATCGCCCCGGCGGCCTCGACCGCGCCGACGACGTCGGCGTCGCGCTTCGAGCCGCCCGGCTGGATGATCGCCCCCACGCCCGCGTCGAGGGCGAGTCGGGGGCCGTCAGGGAAGGGAAAGAACGCATCCGAGGCGAGTGAGGCGCCCGCGACCGAATGGCCGTGCTCGGCGGCCTTCTCGAGCGCGAGCCGAACCGCGTCCACGCGGCTCATCTGGCCGCCGCCGATCCCGACCGCCTGGAGGTCCTTGGCGATCACGATCGCGTTCGAGGCGACGTGCTTGACGACGCGCCAGGCGAAGAGGAGGTCGCCCCAGACCGCCTCGTCGGGGTGACGGTCGGTCGCGACGTTCATTCCCTCGCGGTCGTCGACCTCCGCATCGGTGTCCTGGACGAGGAAGCCGCCGAGCACGCGGCGGTAGTCGCGGTCCCCCGGGGCCGCCCCGCGCCGCTCGCGATCCTCGAGGATGCGGAGCCCCTCTTTCGTCCGGAGCGTTGCGAGCGCCTCCTCCTCGTAGGAGGGCGCGATCAGCACCTCGACGAACTGCTCCGCCAGGCGCGCCGCGAGCTCGGCCGAGACCTTCCGGTTGACCGCGACGACGCCGCCGTAGGCCGAGACCGGGTCGGACGAGAGCGCGCGTTCGTAGGCCTCCTCGATGGAAGCTGCCACGGCGCAGCCGCACGGGTTCGCGTGCTTGACGATGACGCAGGACGGGAGCGCGAACTCCCGCTGGACCGCCCGCGCCGCGTCGAGGTCGTTCAGGTTGTTGAAGGAGAGCTCTCTGCCGTTGAGCTGGTCCACCCGCGAGAGGAGGTGGCGACGCACGCCGGCCTCCGCGTAGTAGGCGGCCCGCTGGTGCGGGTTCTCCCCGTAGGCGAGGTCGCCAACCCGCTCGAGCGAGAGGAGGAGCTGCGGGGGGAACGTTTCGATGTCGGCGAACCAGGAGGCGATCGACGTCTCGTAGGCGGCCGTATGCGCGAAGGCCTCGGCAGCCAGCCGGCGTCGGGTGTCGAGGTCGATGCCCCCGCCTCGAAGCTGGTCGAGGATCTCCTCGTAGCGCGTTGCCTCACAGACAGGGACGACGTCCACGAAGTTCTTCGCCGCCGCGCGCAGGAGTGCCGGCCCGCCGATGTCGATCATCTCGACGGCGTCCTCCTCGCGCACGTTCCTGCGCGCCGTCACGCCCCGGAACGGATAGAGGTTCACGCACACGAGGTCGAACGTGCGAATGCCCTGCTCGCGGAGCTCGTCGAGGTCGGCCTCGAGGCCGCGGCGCGCGAGGATGCCGGCATGGATGCGCGGGTGGAGCGTCTTCACCCGCCCGCCGAGAAGCTCGGGGACGTCGGTCAGCTCCTCGACCGGCACGACGTCGATGCCGAGCTCGGCGATATAGGCCGCCGTGCCGCCGCTCGCCACGATCTCGACGCCGAGGTCGGAGAGGCCGCGCGCGAAGACGTCCAGCCCGGTCTTGTCGAACACGGAGATGAGCGCCCGCCCGACCTGCATCCTGGCCTAGGAGCGTAATGCGCCGGCCAGATAGAGGCGCGCGGCTTCGGGCAGCAGGCGGTGCTCGACCGCGTGCACGCGCTCGCGCAGGCGCTCGGGGGTGTCGCCGGGCTCGATCGGCACCGGCTCCTGGAAGATCACGGGTCCGGAGTCGACGCCCTCGTCGACGAAGTGGACGGTGACGCCCGTCTCCGCCACGCCGGCGGCGAGCGCGTCCTCGATCGGCGTCGGGCCCGGGAACGCGGGCAGAAGCGAGGGATGAACGTTGATCGCCGTGCAGCGCTCGAGGAAGGCGGGCGTGAGCAACTGCATGTACCCGGCGCAGACGACGAGTTCGGCGCCGTGCTGGACGAGCCAGTCGGCCATGGCCAGATCCCGCTCCTCGCGCGACGCGTGGTCGTCGAGGGCGAAGACGGCGGTCGGAATGCCTGCCTGCGCCGCGCGCGTTAGCGCTCCGGCGTCGGCGACGTTCGAGGCGACGGCGGCGATCGGGAGCTTCTGGTCGATCAGCGCCTGGAGGTTCGAGCCCCGGCCGGAGACGAGGACGCCGATCACGCCTCGTCTGCCCAGACGACGCCCTCGATCCCCTCCGCGAGCCGTCCGATCACGGGGAAACCGGTGCGCCCGGCGTCCGCCCCGGGCACGACCGCGCAGAAGCCCACCCCGAGGTTGAAGACGCGCCGCTGCTCGTCCTCCGGCACGCCGCGCTCGTCCAGCCACGCGAAGACGCGCGGCCGCTCCCAGCTCGCCGGGTCGATCCGCGCGCCGAGACCTGTGGGGAGGACGCGCGGGAGATTGCCCGGGATCCCGCCGCCCGTCACGTGCGCGAGCGCACGGACCTCGCACGCCGACCGCAGCCGCCCGACGTCCTCGAGGTAGAGCCGCGTCGGGGCGAGCAGGAGGTCGGCGTCGAAGGGCTCGTCCCCGAGCAGGCGGCGCACGAGCGTGAACCCGTTCGCGTGGAGCCCGCTCGCGGGGAGGCCGACGACGGCGTCCCCGGGCTCGCAGCGGGAGCCGTCGACGAGCTCGTCCCGGTGGACGAGCCCGACCATCGTCCCGGCGAAGTCCAGCTCCCCTTCCCGGTAGATGCCGGGCAGCTCCGCCGTCTCCCCACCGAGGATGGCGCAGCCGGCCTCGCGGCACACCGAGGCGGCGCCGCCGACGAGCTCGGCCACCTCGGCGACGTCGAGCAAGCCCGCGGCCGCGTAGTCGAGGAAGAAGAGCGGCTTGGCGCCGGTCGTCGCGAGGTCGTTGGCGCAGTGCGCGGCGAGGTCGACGCCCGCGTCGAAGAGACGGCCCGCGCGCCGCGAGAGGATGAGCTTCGTGCCGACGCCGTCCGTCGTCGCGGCGAGCAGGCGCTCGTCGTCGAGCGCGTAGAGCCCGGCGAAGGCGCCGAGCGAGCCTTCGACCCGCTCGGTCCGCGTCGACTCGACGGCCGCGCGCAGTCGCTCTACGATCTCCTCGGCCTTCGCCAGGGACACCCCGGCGTTGCGGTACGTCGTCACAGCAGCACCTCCGCCACGAGCTCCGGCCGGCCCTCGGGCCCGT
This sequence comes from Actinomycetota bacterium, assembly GCA_020029595.1. Taxonomy (GTDB): domain Bacteria; phylum Actinomycetota; class Thermoleophilia; order Gaiellales; family Gaiellaceae; genus JAIBJN01. The sequence goes on from JAIBJN010000005.1 coordinate 78,144, forward strand.
CCGGCTGGAAGCGGACGAGCGTGTCTCCGACGAGGACGTCGCAGTCGAGGCGATCGACGCCGAGGATGTCCGCGATGGCGACAGCCTTCTCCTCGGGATCCTGCGCCCGCAGGTGGAGCTCGCCGAGACGTAGCGTCTCGGCGTTCCCGAGCAGCTCTTCGATCCAGTCGCGCGGCGGGTGTACCTCCAGCCGGTACCCGGCCTCCGTGGCGATGAACGTGCGCTTGCCCGGGTGGTCCTGGATCTTGAGACCGAGGTCGGCGGCCCGCTCGAGCGCCTCGGTGAAGCCGTCCTCGTCGAGTGCGATGCCGAGGTGGTCGACGCGCGGGTGCTCCCAGTGGCCGGGCTGGAGGACGACGTTGACGGCGCCGCGCGCGAGCTCGACTAGACGAAGACGGAAGCCCATCGCGTCGAGCTCCTCCCACGACGTCCCCGCCTCGAACCACTCCGAGGCCTCGCCCTTCCAGCCGTAGCGACCCAGGAGCCCGAACCCGAGCTTCCCGAGATAGCGGGCTTCGAGGAGCCGCACCCTGCTCGTCACGAGGTGGTAGTGGAAGAGCTGCACGGGGGCCGGGCCATCGTAACGGGCGAGATCCGGCCCGTCTGAGCGGTAGAGTGCTCGGCGACCGCCCGAGGAAGGAGGACGCATGTCGAGCACGCCCCCGCCCCCGCCGCCGCCTCCGGCGCCGAGCTACGAGCGGGCCTACTACCCGATGCCGTCGATGCCGGCTCCATCCGCCGAGCTCATCGTTTTCCTCGTCGCCTGGGTCGTGGCCCTCATCGTGACGTTGGCCGCGGACCGCGTTGACTGGTCCGCGTTCCTCGTGGCGACCACCGTCCTCTCTGCCGCCTTCATCATCTCCCGCGGCATCGCCAAGGCCGGGAAGGTGCACGAGGGCCGCTAGGGCCGTTCTGGCCCGTCGGGCGAAAAGCGCCTGAGTCTCGCCGGCAGGATCCCGTTGCTTTGCGGGCCGCTGCCGCGTAGCGTTTGGCCTTGGTGTCGAAAACGCGGTCGACATGCTGACGGTTGGGGATCTCGCGGGCATGGCCGGGCTGGAGCTGACGGTCGCAGCCGGCGAGGACGGACTCGGGAAGGAGGTGAGCTGGCTCCACGTCTCGGAGCTGGTCGACCCGACGGAGTTCCTCGAAGGCGGCGAGTTCCTGCTGACGACGGGGCTCGGGGTCGGCGAACTGGCGACGACGCAGCGCGCGTACCTTCGCCGTCTCGCGAGGCACGGCCTCGCGGGGCTCGGTTTTGGCCTCGGGTTCGGCTTCCCTGACGTCCCCGCTCCGATCGTCGAGGAGGCGGATCGGCTCTCGTTCCCGGTGCTCGGCGTGCCGTACGAGGTGCCGTTCGTCGCCATCACGAAGGCAGCCTTTACGCACCTCGCCAACGAGCAGCTGGAGCAGCTGATGCGCGCGCTCGCCGTCCACGAGCGCCTCGCTGACGCGGTGATCCGCGGCCGGGGCCTGCAGGCGCTCCTGGCCGTCGTCTGCAACCACCTCGACTGCAGCCTCGCCCTCGTCGACGAGCGCGGACGGGTCGTCGCGGAGCGCCACGGCCGAAAGCGCGCGAGCTTCGACGCCGCGCTGGAGCTCCCGGTCGTCGCCGACGGGGATGTTGCCACGCTTCGGGCCGCGCGCGAGGGGCGACCCTTCGGAGAGTACGACAGGCTCGTTCTCCACCACGGCCAGACGGCGCTCGCCTTCGAGCTCTCGCGCCGGCACGCCGTCAGCGCGGCCGAGCTGCGGCTCGCCGGCGACCTGCTCGAGGACCTGGAGGAGGAGCGGCTCGACGACCGTGAGACGAGCCGCCGGATGGCCGCCTTCGGCCTCGAGCCCGCCGGGAGCTACGCGGCGCTCCTCGCGGCGCCGCGCAACGGCCTGAACGGCGAGCATGTTCGCCGCGAGGTCGCCGGGGAGCTGGACCGCCGCAGCATCCGTTATCTGTCGGCCGCTCGCCGCGACCGCGCCTCCTTCCTCGTCGAGGCGGCGAGCGGGGACGAGATCCTCGTGCTCGCCGAGAAGATCGTGAAGGCAGGGCCGCACACGCGGGTCGGCGTCGGGAGGCCGGCGCACGGCCGCTCGCTGGGGCGGAGCCTCCTCGAGGCGCGCGCCGCGCTCGACGCCGCGAGCGGAGACGTCGCCTCCTACCGCGATCTCGGCTCCCTCGAGCTCCTGCTCAGCCTGCCCGACGCGACGCTCGAGGCGTTCGTCGACCGCGTCCTCGGCCCGGCGGCGGCGAGCGAGCGTCTGATGGACTCGCTGAGGGCGCTCCTCGACTCGGGCTGCCGCTGGAGCGACGCGGCCGAGCACCTCGGCGTCCATCGACATACGCTGCGCTACCGCATGGAACGACTCCGCGAGCAAACGGGGCGCCACCCGGACGATCCGGAGGAGCGCATGGAGCTCTGGCTCGCGGTCAAGGCCGGGCAGGCCCTCGCGGCGAGGAACGGACGGAGCACAGGGGCGTGACGACGGTCGACCACCTCTGGCGGCACTTCACCCCGGCCGGCGCGAGCCGCATCGTCATCGAGCGGGCCGAGGGGTGCTACCTCTGGGACTCGGAGGGAAAGCGCTACTTGGACGCCCTCTCGGCGCTCTACTGCGTGAACATCGGCTACGGCCCCTGGCCGGAGATCGCCGAGGCGGCGAGGCGCCAGCTCGAGGAGCTCCCCTTCTTCTCCAACTGGGTCGGCTTCGCGACGCCGCCCTCGCTCGAGCTGGCGGACAAGCTGGCAGAGCTCGTGCCGATCGACGTCGGCCGCGTCTTCTTCGTCGGCGGCGGCTCGGAGGCCGTCGAGTCGGCGCTGAAGATCGCGCGGCAGTACCACCGCCTGCGCGGGGAGCCGACGCGGACGAAGTTCGTGACGCGCCGGAGCGCCTACCACGGCACGACGCTGGGCGCGCTCTCCATCAACGGCAGCCCCTCGCTGCGGGCGCAGTTCGAGCCGCTCCTGCCCGGCTGCCTCCGCGCGCCGATGCCGTACCGCTACCGCTGTCCGTACTGCGCGGAGAAGCCCGGCTGCACGCTGCGCTGCGCGGACGAGATCGACGCGATCGTCGAGAACGAGGGCCCGGAAACCGTCGCCGCCGTGATTCTCGAGCCGGTGCAGAACTCCGCCGGCTCGATCGTGCCTCCACCCGGCTACTTCGAGCGCGTGCGCGAGATCTGCGACGCGCGCGGGCTCCTGCTCGTCGCGGACGAGGTCATCTGCGGCTTCGGCCGAGTCGGCGAGTGGTTCGGCTCGACGCGTTACGGAATCGAGCCGGACATGATGACGCTGGCGAAGGGAATCACCTCGGCCTACGCGCCGCTCGGGGCCGTGGTCGCGTCCACGCGTGTGATCGAGCCGTTCTTCGCGGAGCCGCAGACCGCCCTCACGCACGGGGTCACGTTCGGCGGCCACCCGCTCTCCTGCGCAATCGCGCTCGCGAACCTGGAGATCATGGAGCGGGAGGACCTGATCGGCCGCTCCCGGCGCCTGGGCGAGGAGCTGCGGACGCGCTGTGAGCGACTCATGGCCGAGCATCCGATGGTCGGCGACGTACGCGGCGACGGCTACTTCTACTCGCTCGAGCTCGTGAAGGACAAGGAGACGAAGGAGACCTTCGCGCCGGCCGAGCGGGACGCGCTCATCAAGGGCTTCCTGACGCCGCGGATGCGGGAGCTCGGCGTCTACACGCGCTTCGACGACCGGGCGGAGACGTGCGCACAGCTCGCGCCCCCGCTCGTCGCCGGGCCGGAGGAGTTCGACGAGATGGTGGAGGTGCTCCGGCAGGTGCTCGACGAGGCCTGGGAGCGGATCAACGTCAAGGTCTGACAGGAGGGTTCGATGGCGACCACAGTGAGGGTGCTGCAGAACTTCGTCGGCGGCGAGTGGGTCGACGCGACTGGCGAGAGCGCTCGCGAGATCGTCTCGCCGGTCACCGGCGAGAAGCTCGCCGACGCGCCGAACGCGAGCCAGGAGGACATCGCCCGGGCGGCGAAGGCCGCGCGGGAGGCGCAGCCTCGGTGGGCGGCGCTCTCCGCCTGGGAGCGCGCCGAGGTCTGCCACAAGATCGCGGACCTCATCGACGAGCGCAAGGAGGACTTTGCGCGCGAGCTCTCGCTCGAGCAGGGTAAGCCCTTCGTCGCAGAGGGGATCCCGGACATCGAGGAGACGGCCGAGAACTTCCGCATCGCGGCCGAGGACGTCAAGCGGATGGAGACCGCCGTCATTCCCTCCCAGGACGTGAACAAGCGCATCCTCACCTTCCGGAAGCCGAACGGCGTGTACGCGGCGATCACGCCCTGGAACTTCCCCACGCTCATCCCGGTCGAGCTGATCGCGCCGGGCATCGCGGCGGGCAACACGATCGTGGCCAAGCCGTCCGAGTGGACGCCGATCGCGATGGCGAACTTCATGCAGATCATGGCCGACGCCGGGCTCCCCGAGGGCGTCGTCAACGTCGTGTTCGGCGACGGGAAGGTCGGCGAGCGGCTGATCCAGGACGAGAACGTCGACTGCGTCGGGTTCGTCGGCTCCCATGGGACGGCGGAGAAGATCGTGCGCGCGGCGGGGCTCAAGCGCTCGCTCATCGAGGCGAGCGGGAACGGCCCGGTGGTCGTGTGCGCGGACGCCGACCTCGAGGCGGCCGCAAAGGGCGCGGTCTTCGGCGGGTTCTTCTGCGCCGGGCAGGTCTGCTGCGCCACGGAGCGCGTGCTCGTCGACCGGCGGGTGCACGACGACTTCCTCGCCGCGGTGGTGAGGGAAGCGGAGGGCTGGAAGCTCGGCGACCCCTTCGACGAGGACACGCTCGTCGGGCCGATGAACAACGAGCCGACGGCGCTGAAGATGGATCGGCACCTCGAGGACGCGGTCGAGAAGGGCGCGGAGATCGTCGTCGGCGGCGCGCGGGACGCCGGGCGGCCGACCGAGCTCTACTACCAGCCGACGATCGTGGCCGGAGTCGGGATCGACACGCTCATCAACCGCGACGAGACGTTCGGGCCCATCGTCCCGCTCATCACGGTCGCGGACGACGACGAGGCGCTCGCGGTCGCCAACGACTCCCACCTCGGCCTCCAAGCCGCGGTCTACACGCGGAGCCTGAAGCGGGCGTTCCGCTACCTGGACAACCTCCAGGTCGGGAACGTCGTCGTCAACGACTCGACGGACTACTGGGAGGCCCACGAGCCCTTCGGCGGTGCGTCCGGCACCCGCACCGGATGGGGCCGCATCGGCGGCCGCTACACGATGCTCGACATGACCGACCTGAGGACCGTCGTCCTTGACGTCGGCGGCCTGGAATAGCCGAGAGGCGGCGCTACGACTCGGGGTCGCGCTCGACCCAGATGGTGCTGCCGCGACGCGGCTCCGTCGCGCCGCGCCGCCATCCCTTCGGCCCCTCGACGACGTGCGTACTCTCCAGCAGGAAGACGCGTTCGTCGACTGACCCCTGCTCCGTCACCCGCGCGGAGAACGCGGTGCGCTCCGGCTCCCAATGGGTCTTGCCGAGGCCCTCCGAGGTGAGCGTCAGCCTGCGCGGGCCGAAGAGCAGGAAGCGCCGCCTGCCCCGGGCGACGACGAGCCGTCCGGCTCCTCCCGGTTCCCCGAACGTGCGCCTGCGGGCAGCGGGGTCGCGATCGGTCTCGCGGAAGGGGAACGTGCGCCTCGTGCCGACATCCGCGGTCATTCCCGTCCGCAGGCGGCTTCCGAGCACGCGGAGGAACTCGTCGTCCTCGGCCCGCAGGCGCTTCTCGCCGCTGCTCGTGACGGTCTCCAGCCCGTCGAGCAGGGCGAAGTAGTCCTGTCTGGTCCGGTGGGAGAGAAACAGACCTCCCGTCTCGAAGTACCAGACCCGGAGCGTGGCGGCCAGCTCCAACGCCTCACGTTTCGCCAGGGACTCCGGGCGGGCGTACTTCGCGAGGGCTTCGAGCTCCTTCCAGAGTGCCTTGTAGGCGTCGATGCGCAGATCTCGAAGCGAGGTGTCGAACGTCGCCTCGAGGTTTCGGCGGGTTGTGAAGTACGTGCCGACGATGGCCAGCGCGGCCGTCGCAACGAGGGTGATGAGTGAGGCCGCGAGCGCGCTCATGCGAGGCTCGGAACGGACGGATGATAACGCCGTCGGCGCCTGCAAACGGAATCGTCGGCCGATGTCCTTCGGAGCCATGTCAGGGGTCTGACCCCTGACATGGCCGTTGCGAAGGGGATTCCCAGGCCTCGCAGGCAGGTGTGGAAACCGATTGCCGTCCGCAACGGGGCTGGCCGAGCCAGATCCGAGCTCACGGGCTGTTTCCACAGCTTTTTCCGTAGTTCGCAGGCCGTTCCGGCCACGGCCGGGGTCAGACCCCGGCCGTGGCCGGAACGGCCCTGGGACTCAGACCGGTGTGCGCTCGAAACGAAGCTTGGCGAGGCGCAGGTCCTCGGGGATCCGCGTCGGGTAGCTCCGCGTCAGGCAGGCGCGGCAGAACGAGTTCGCCGGACGGCGCGTCGCCTCCTGGAGCCCCTCGAGAGAGAGGTAGGCGAGCGAGGTCGCGCCGATCTCCGCCCGCACGTCCTCGACCTCGCGGCCCGCGGCGATGAGCTCGTCTTCCCCGGCCATGTCGATGCCGTAGAAGCACGGTGAGACGATCGGCGGCGAAGAGACGCGCACGTGCACCTCGAGCGCCCCGGACTCGAAGAGCATGGCGACGATCTGCCGCGTCGTCGAGCCCCGCACGATCGAGTCGTCCACGACGACGACCCGCTTCCCGCGCACCTCGGCGAGCGGGTTGAACTTCATGCGGATGCCGCGGTCGCGGAGTCCCTGGTCGGGCTGGATGAACGTGCGGCCGACGTAGCGGTTCTTGATCAGGCCTTCCTGGAACGGGATCCCGCTCGTGCGCGCGAAGCCGATCGCCGCGGGTGTGCCCGAATCGGGGATGGCCATGACGAGGTCGGCGTCGACCGGCGACTCGGACGCGAGCCGTTCGCCCATGCGCACCCGTGCGCCGTGCAGCTCGACGCCGCGGAGCGTCGAGTCCGGGCGTGCGAAGTAGATGAACTCGAAGATGCAGAGCGCACCGCTGTCCCGCGGCTCGACCGCCTGCTCCGACCGTATCCCGGCGGCGTCCGCGACGACGAGCTCGCCCGGCTGGAGCTCGCGCGCCGGCTCGGCGCCGATCAGGTCGAACGCGCAGCCCTCCGAGGCGAGCAGCCAGTCGCCGTCGAGCTGCCCGAGGACGAGCGGCCGGATCCCGTCCGGGTCGCGGAAGCCGACGAGCTTTCCCTCCGAGAGCAGAACTGCCGAGAACGCGCCCTCGATGCGCGCCATCGTCGCGGCGACCGCCTCTTCGAGCGGCCGCTCGTCGTGCGCGACGAGCGCGGCGATCACCTCGGTGTCCGAGGTGGAGGAAAGCCGAACGCCGGCACTCGAGAGTTCCGCGCGGAGCTCCTCGGTATTGGTGAGGTTGCCGTTGTGGGCGAGGGCGACGGTGCGGGCGGGCCCGTGCTGCACGATCGGCTGGGAGTTCACCCACTGCGTCGACCCCGTCGTCGAGTACCGGCAGTGGCCGATCGCAGTCTGCCCACGCAGCCCGCGCAGCTTCTGCTCGGAGAAGACCTGCGTGACGAGCCCCATGTCTCGCAGGACCGTGAGGCGCCCGCCGTCCGAGACGGCGATCCCCGCCGACTCCTGGCCTCGGTGCTGGAGGGCGAAGAGCCCGAAGTACGAAAGCCGTGCGACGTCCCGATCGGTGGCGTGGATGCCGAAGATCCCGCACATGCCTAGGGCGTGCCTCCCTCGTGTGCGGCCCGGAGCTCGGCAAGCGATGCACCGAGGAGCTTCTCCCCGCCGACGACGCCGATCCGCCGGAGCGGGACACCCTCGAGCGTCTCGGCCCGCTCGGGAGGGCACGCGACGACCGCCCGGCCCGCGCCCTCGCCGAACCAGTCGAGCGCGTCCGCGCCGAGGTCGATCTCCGCCCCGATCCCGGAGTGGAGTGCAAGCTCGGCCAGCGCGACCGCGGCGCCGCCGTCGGAGACGTCGTGCGCGGCCGAAAGGCGCGCGGCCGAGCGCCAGAGGAAATGGATGAGCGCAGCCTCCGCCACGTAGTCGGGCGAAGCAGGCCGTCCGGCCGGGCCGCCGAGGAAGCGCGACTGGTACTCCGAGCCGTCGAGCGAGGCGTCCTCGCCCCCGGCGAGGAGGACCGCGTCGCCCTGCTGCCAAGCGCCCGGCACTGCGCGCACGTCCGCGACGAGGCCGACGCAGCCGACCACCGGCGTCGGCGGGATCGCACGCCCGTCGGTCTCGTTGTAGAGGGAGACGTTGCCCGAGACGACGGGAATCCCGAGGACCTCGCATGCGCGTGCCATCCCCTCGATCGTCTCGGCGAGCTCCCACGAGACCTCGGGCTTCTCGGGGCTCCCGAAGTTGAGGCAGTCAGTGAGCGCGAGCGGGCGCCCTCCCGCGCAGGCGACGTTGCGCGCGGCCTCGAAGACGGCGCGCGCGCCGGCGGCGCGGGGGTCGAGCGCGGCGGCGCGGCCCGGGCCGTCGAGGGAGACGGCGAGCCCGCGCAGCGAGGGTCGGAGGCGAAGCACGGCGGCGTCCAGGCCCGGCCGTCGGACGGTGCGCGAGCCGACGAGGTGGTCGTAGCGCTCGAATACCGGCCGCCGGCTGCGAACGTTCGGCGAGGCGAGGAGGGCGAGGAGCTCCGCCCGCTCGGCCCGCATGGGCGTCTGCTCGCTCGGCGGCGCGAGGACCCGGGGCGCCGTCTCCAGGCGGTAGCGTGGAGTCTCCTCCGTCAGGTAGGAGACCGGGATCGCGCCGACCTCCTCGTCGTCGTGGAACGCGCGCAGAAACCCGGATTCCGTGACGACGCCGATGACGGCGCAGCAAAGCTCCCAGCGCGCGCAGACCTCCTCGACCGCCGCGAGCCGCTCGGGTGCGACGATCGCCACCATCCGCTCCTGGCTCTCGGAGAGCATGATCTCGACCGGCTCGAGCTCCGGCTCGCGAAGCGGCACGCGGTCGAGCTGGACGTCCAGGCCGGCCCCCCCGCGGCCCGCCATCTCGGCCAGCGAGGAAGCGAGACCGGCCGCGCCGAGGTCCTGGAGCGACTCGACGAACCCGCCCTCGACGAGCTCGAGGCTCGCCTCGATCAGCTTCTTGCCCGTAAAGGGGTCGCCGATCTGCACGGTCGGGCGCTTGTCCTCGTCCTCGTCGGAGAGCTCCTGGCTGGCGAGCACGCTCGCGCCTCCGATCCCGTCCCGCCCCGTCGTGGCGCCGTAGAGGACGACGAGATTGCCCGGGCCGGTCGCGCGTGCGCGGGTGACCCGCTCGCTCGGAAGGAGCCCGACGCACATGGCGTTCACGAGCGGGTTCTCCCGGTAGGCCGGATCGAACACGGCCTCTCCCCCGACGGTCGGGACCCCGACGCAGTTGCCGTAGTGCCCGATTCCTCCCACCGCGCGGTCGAAGGCGAACCCAGGCTCGCCGAAGCGGAGTCCGTCGAGAAGCGCGATCGGGCGCGCGCCCATGGCGACGACGTCGCGGAGGATGCCGCCCACGCCCGTCGCCGCTCCTTGAAACGGCTCGACCGCCGAGGGGTGGTTGTGGCTCTCCACCTTGAACGCGCACGCCCAGCCGTCGCCGAGGTCGACGACACCCGCGTTCTCGCCCGGGCCCTGCAGCACCGCAGGGCCTTCCGTGGGGAAGCGTCGGAGCAGCGGAGCCGAGTGCTTGTAGCCGCAGTGCTCGGACCAGAGGAGCGAGAAGACGCCGAGCTCGAAGTCGTTCGGGTCGCGCCCGAGCAGACCTCGGATACGGTCGAGCTCCCCGTCGGTGAGACCGAGCGCGCGGTGGAGCGGCTGTTCCGCCACGGAGCTCAAGAGAGACTTCCACTCTAACGTCCGCGGAGGACCGAGAGGAGAGGCGCACAGGTAGCCTCTGGCCGTGGTCCGCGGCTACGTGCCCCTGCTCGCAATCGTCGCCGCGATCTGGGGAGCGTCGTACCTCTTCATCAAGGTCGCGGTCGACGAGGTCGAGCCGACGGCGATGATGTTCTTCCGGCTCGTGCTCGCGAGCGCCGTCCTCGTGCCGGTGCTCGTGTGGCGGCTCGGCCGGCGCGAGGCGGTCGCCGAGCTGCGCGGGACCGGCTGGTACGCCTTCGGCGTCGGGCTCCTCAACGCGGCGCTCCCCTTCACGCTCATCGCTTGGGGGGAGAAGTACGTCGACTCGGGCGTGGCCGCGATCGCCAACGCCACCGTGCCGATCTTCGTCGTCCTGCTCGCGCTGCGGTTCAACCCGAGCGAGCGGGTGCAGGGCGTCCGCCTCGCGGGCGTCCTCGTCGGGCTCGCCGGCGTCGGCGTCCTCGTCGGACTCCATCCCGAGGGCGGCTGGCTCGCCGTCGCGGGCACGCTCGCGATCGTCGTCGCGTCCCTCTCCTACGCGGGGGCGAACCACTTCGTCCAGCACAACTACTCGCGCACGTCCCCCCTCGTGATCGCGACCGCCTCCTCGGTGACGGCAACCCTGATCCTGCTCCCGTTCGCGGTCTTCCAGCTGCCCTCCGAGATGCCGAGCCTGGAGGCCGTGGGCTCCATCGTCGCGCTGGGCGTCTTCGGGACGGCGATCGCGCTCCTCTTCTTCTACCGGCTGCTCACACGCTACGGCGCCGCGCGGGCCTCCCTGGTCACGTACCTGCTTCCGCCCGTCGCGCTCGTCTACGGCGTCCTCATCCTCGACGAGGAGGTGACCCTGAACGCGGCGCTCGGGCTCATCCTCATCCTCGCCGGCGTCGCACTCGGCTCGGGCGGGCTGAGCAGTCTGCGGAGGCGCGGTCGCGAGCCCGCGCCCGCCACGCGGGCATGACGCATCTGGGCGACGCGCTCGAGGGCGAGGGCTTCCGCCTGCGTCGCGCGACGGCTGCGGATGTCGACTTTATGGCGGAGCTCGCCGTCAACGAGGAGGTCGAGCCCTACATGGCGGCGGTCTCCCCGCGCGAGCGCGACGAGCTCCTGGAGGAGGTGCGCCGCTCCGAGGACGATCCCCGCCACCACGGCCGCTTCGTCATCGAGGTGAACGGCGAGCCCGCGGGCGTGATGGCCTTCGAGGTCGCGAACCGGCGGAGCCGCATCGCCTATCTCCACGCGATCATGCTCCACCCCGACTATCGCGGCCGAGGCCTCGCGACCGCGGCGACCCGCCTCCTCGTCCGCGACCTCGTCTTCGACCTCGACTACCACCGCGTGGAGCTCGAGGTGTACGGCTACAACGAGCGTGCCCTCCTCCACTTCGAGCGGGCCGGCTTCCAGCGGGAGGGCGTGCGCCGCCAGGCCTACCGGCGGCACGGTGAGTGGGTCGACGGGATCCTCTTCGGGCTCGTCCGCGAGGACCTGGGAGAGGAGGGCGAGCATGAGGGGGTAAGCCGATCGGGTGCTGCAGGCTGAAGGGAGGTGGGCTCGCACCCGGGCCGCTCGCGGCCACCCGCACGGGCCGACCGCCGGGGGTTATGCACGGGCGGAGGCGGAGTACTTCGCTACCCTTGCGCGCGTCGCACGCACGTCCGCCGTGGGCCGGCGCTCGGTCTCTCCGACAAGGGGCGGCGCTGCTCCGGTTGACGTGCGGAACACCAGCCACAGGAGAACCCGGCGATGGAGCTCATCCACACCTGCTACCGCATCACCAACCCCGACCGCTCGGTAGCGTTCTACGAGGCGCTCGGCTTCGAGGAGCGGGCTCGCCTGCCGATTCGCGACGAGGCCGTCAACATCTTCATGGGCCTCCCCGGCGACGGTGACCGCCTCGAGCTGACCTACAACTTCGGCGTCGACTCCTACGAGCTCGGTACCGGCTACGGCCACGTCGCCGTCACCGTGGACGACCTGGAGGCGACGCTGGAGCGGCTCGCCGGGCAGGGCATCGAGCCCGAGAAGCCGCCGTACGCGGTGCGTGAGGGCGGGTCGCTGCTCTGCTTCGTCCGCGATCCGGACGGCTATCGTGTAGAAATCATCGAGCGCGTGTAACAGGTATCACGTCGGGCGCACGGACAGGCCAGCTTCAGCGAGTTCCTCACGTTCGGCCGGTGTGATCTCGAAAGCGGCGCCGGGCTCCGCTCCGATAACGAGCACGACCGTGTTGTCTTTCTCCGCGACTGCCGATCGCCTTGTGGCAACGTCGTGGGCGCTCACGAACGTACCTGCAGGGGCATTGATAACCGTGCCATTGACCTCGAAACGTGCCCGACCGGAGTGGACGAAGTACAGTTCCTGGTGTTGCTCGTCATCTGGGTTGGAGTGGTCGTGCTCACCGATGATGCGGTCACCAGCTCGCCGCGCCGTGTACGCGTTGATGCCGAATGCAGTGAGCCCGAAATGGTTACGAATCGGTTGCCATCCGGCGTCGGAATGTGGAACGGCTACTGTCGGGATGTGGGCGAGCATGCCACTAACTGGAGTATCTGTCACGGTGAACCTCGATGGTGGTCGACACATTCAATCACGGCCGTCAGTTTGCAAAGGTCGATACCTAGATTCCTACCGGGTCGAGCTCATCGAGCGCGGGTAGTCACTTCTCACTCGTGCACTTTCTGGACGGCTATGGGATCGAGCTGATCGAGAGGCCCTGAGCTTCAGGGCGGAATCGGTGCCGCGGCCGGGCGCCGTAGGGCGACGCGACTGCGGCGGCTCCGGATCAAGCCGGTCGGGCGGGGCTCAGAGCGAGAGCTCCAGCTCGAGCTCGTCCCGAAGCGGGATTCCGTGCTGTCCGACGAGCGGGATCTGTGGCTTCAGCCTTCGGGATTCGTCCAGGGCGTTCCGATGCACGGCGACGAGGGAGAAGCCCCGCTTCTGCGAGAAACGGAGCATCCTCAGGTTGTCGTTCGTGGTTATGAACCACAGCCGGCGACACCCAGCCTCGCGCGCCGTCTCCTCGACCGCAGCGAGGAGCGCGGAGCCCACCCCGACGCCTTCCCGGAGGCTGTCGATCGTGACGATCTCGCAGGCGTCGCCCTCGATCGAGTACGTCACGAGGCCGACCGGTTCCTTCCCCTCCAGACCGACGAAGCCCGGGAGATCGCTAGGCCGGTATATGCGGGCTCGCGCGACGACCGTCGGCGCGCCCCAGTTCTCCCGTACGAACTCCTCGACCCAGGAACGGTCGTCCTCGGACAGCGGGCGGATGTCCATGCCGGATCCCTCCAGACCTGCTTGTCGCGGCGCGAGGCCGTCGGTTGCCGCGAAAGCGTACGCGCCGCCCTTCGCTCGGATGCAGCACGTCCGTGATCTTTCCCCACTCTGGCCGCTGCGGCAGCGGCGGCACGCGGTCGTCACTTGCCTCGACGACCCGAGCGGGCTCGAAATGCTCCGCATCGAGATCGAGGCGCTCGGGGGCACGCTCCTCGTCGAGCGCGTGCCGGGACCGCTCTCGGCCGCCCTCGGCCGTCCGTCGGTCACGGTGGCCGATCGCTTCGGGACCGTGGCGCTCCACGCTCGGGGCGGCGCCCGGTCGGCGCGTCCTGCGGACTGCCCGCCGCTGAGAGCCATCGGCCGATCTCGTCACAGGTTCGTGACGACCTTCACCCTGGGCGGCACACACCCGTGCGGTTTCGGGAGCTACGGTCGTCTCATGACGACGAAGGCGGCCACGCCCTGGGGAAAGGCGACCGTGCTCGAGGAGCTTCGCGTGGCACAGCGGGCCGGCGACCGCCGCTTCGAAACGATCGTCCAGCTGCTCGAAGACGAGAAGGGAGGTGAGCTCGTCCGCTTCGCATACTCCACCGGCGGCACGGTCCGACGTGGTCCGGTCACGCTGCGGGGACGCGATCTCGAGCGTTTGCGCACGGAGCTCGAGGCTCGCCCGCGGCTGGCAGGCGCCCTCGGTCTCCCAACGCCGTAGACGCTCACGACAACTGAATATCGAGGCGCTCGCGGCGTGTCAGGCGTGCTCGTACGAGCGCTCGCGCGCGGCGTCCACGAGGGAGGCCAGGATCAGCGCCCCGTCGCCCGAGCCGAGGAGCGGGTCGACGGCGTGCTCGGGGTGTGGCATGAGCCCGAGGACGTTCCCGTCTGCGTTCACGACGGCGGCGATGTCGCGCTCCGACCCGTTCGGGTTCTCGCCGGGGGAGTAGCGCAGCACCACCTGCTCGTCGGGAAGCCCTGGGGGCGCGTGATAGCACCCGTCCCCGTGCTTGACGGGAATGGTCAGAGCCTGCCCCGGCTCGCAGCGGGCGGTGAACGGCGTGTCCGTGCGCTCCACGACGAGCGAGACGTCACGGCAGACGAACGACAGCGATGCGTTGGGACGGAGGACCCCTGGGAGGAGCCTCGCCTCGCAGAGGATCTGGAAGCCGTTGCAGATCCCGAGCACCGGTCCGCCGTCCCCGGCGAAGGCGACGACCGCCTCCATGGCCGGCGCGAAGCGTGCGATCGCCCCGGCGCGGAGGTAGTCGCCATAGGAAAACCCGCCGGGAAGGACGACCGCGTCGACGCGAGGGAGCTCGGCGTCCGCGTGCCAGACGAGGAGCGGCTCGCCGCCCAGCGCGGAGAGGGCCCAGGCCGCGTCGCGGTCGTCGTTCGACCCTGGGAAGACGAGGATGGCGATCCGGGGCCTGCGTGCGCTCACGCTCCCTGCTCCTGCAGCTCGATCTCGTAGCTCTCGATCAGCGGGTTGGCGAGCAAGCGCTCGCACATCCGCTCGACCTGGACACGAGCCTCCGCCGCGCTCGGCGCATCGACCTCCAGGTCGATCACCCGTCCGACGCGGGCGTCGCCGACCGCGAAGCCGAGCTGGCGGAGCGAGCGCTCCACGGCTTCGCCCTGCGGGTCGAGGATCCCGCCCTTGGGGCGCACGAGGACGGTCGCCTTCACCGGAGCACGACCGCCGGGTCGGCGAGGTAGTCGTCGAACAGGATCCCGGTGAGGCGCTCGAACGCCTCCACGTAGCGGGCCCGCGTCCCGTCCACCACCTCGGTCGGCAGGTCGGGGCCGGGGGGTGCCTTGTCCCAGCCGAGCGACTCGCAGTAGTCGCGGACGTACTGCTTGTCGAAGGAGGGCTGCCCGCGTCCGGGCTCGTATCCATCGGCGGGCCAGAAGCGAGAGGAGTCCGGCGTCAGCGCCTCGTCCCCGAGCGTGAGCAAGCCGTGCCGATCGAGCCCCAGCTCGAACTTCGTGTCGGCGATGACGATCCCGCGCTCGGCCGCATTCGCGGCCGCGAACCCGTAGAGCTCGAGCGAAACGCGCTCGGCCTCGGCGAGGAGCTCGTCGCCGACGAGCTCGGCCGCGCGCTCCCGGTCGATGTTCTCGTCGTGCCCCTCCTCTGCCTTCGTCGCCGGCGTGAAGATCGGCGCCGGGAGGCGCTCCGACTCGCGGAGCCCGTGCGGTAAGCGATGTCCGCAGATCTCACCGGTCGCCAGGTAGTCCTTCCAGCCCGAGCCGGCCACGTACCCGCGTACCACGCACTCGATGGGAAGCATGGAGAGACGGGACACCTCCGTCGAGCGGCCGTCGGCCCGGAGGCGCACGAGGTGGTTGGGGACGATCTCGCGCGTGCGCGCGAACCAGAATCCGGACAGGCCGGTGAGGACGCGGCCCTTGTCGGGGATCTCGGTCGGCAGGACGACGTCGAACGTCGAGATGCGGTCGCTGGCGACGAGCAAGAGCCGGTCGGCGTCGAGCTCGTAGATCTCCCGGACCTTCCCGCTCCCGACATGGACGGCCTCAGGCATGGACGGCTTCCTCCCTTCGCTCGGCGATCCTCTCTTCGAGCGCCCCCAGGCGCTCGAAGAGGACGTCGACGTGCCGGAGCGCGTCGTGCAGGTCGAAGGCCTCGGCGAAGGCGTCGGCGTCGAGCCGCGCCGCGATCTCCGGATCGGCGGCGGCAAACTCGCGGAAATCGCGCTCCTCGTCCCAGGCGGCGAGGGCGTTCCGCTGCACGAGGCGGTAGGCCTCGTCGCGGGAGACACCTGCCGCGACCAGGGCGAGCAGCACCCTCTGGCTGAAGACGAGGCCGTGCGAGGCCTCGAGGTTTCGCCGCATCCGCGCGGCGTCGACGACAAGCCCGTCGACGAGCCAGGCGAAGCGGTCGAGCATGTAGTCGAGGGCGAGGAACGCGTCTGGGAGGACGACGCGCTCGGCGCTCGAGTGGGAGATGTCCCGCTCGTGCCAGAGAGCGACGTTCTCGAGTCCGACAGCCGCGGCCGCCCTCACGATCCGGGCAAGCCCGCAGATCCGCTCGGCCACGACCGGGTTGCGCTTGTGCGGCATGGCCGACGAGCCCTTCTGGCCGCTCCCGAACGGCTCCTGGACTTCGCGCAGTTCCGTCCGCGCGAGGTGGCGGATCTCCGTTGCGAAGCGCTCGAGCGAGGCGCCGACGAGGGCCAAGACCGAGAGGAGCTCGGCGTGGCGGTCGCGGGGCACGACCTGCGTGGCGACGGGCTCCGGCACGAGTCCTAGGCGCTCGCACGCGGTCCGCTCGACTTCGGGGTCGCCGCCCCCGTACGTCCCGACCGCGCCGGCGAGCTTGCCGACGCGCATGCCTTCAAGCGCGCGCGTGAGCCGTCCGCGGTCGCGCTCGAGCTCGAACGCCCAGCCGGCCAGCTTCGCGCCGAAGGTGATCGGCTCGGCATGGATCCCGTGGGTGCGCCCGACCATGACCGTCTCCCGATGCTCTTCCGCGCGGCGAATCACGGCGGTGAGCGCCCGCTCGATCCCGTCGATAACGAGGGCACCCGCCTCGCGCACCTGGAGCGCGGTCGCCGTGTCCAGCACGTCCGAGGACGTGAGCCCGTAGTGGAACCACCGCCCGCTCGGCCCGAGGCCTTCCGCGACCGCGTCGACGAACGCCGCCAGATCGTGCTGCGTCCGCTCCTCGACCTCCGCGACGCGCTCGGGTGTAGGCGGGACGGCGCGCTCACGGACCTCGGCCGCGGCCTCGCGCGGAACCGCGCCGACCTCGGCCCAGGCGTCGAGTGCCGCCAGCTCGACCTCGAGCCAGCGCGCCAGCTTGCCCTCCTCCGACCACACGCGCGTCATGGCGGGTCGGGAATAGCGGGCGATCACACCCGCAGTCTAGTGAGCGCGCAGGCTGCCTACTCGAGCTCCCACGGCCCCCAGTCGGGAAGCCGTAGACGGTCGATTTCCTCCTGTGCACGGGCGAGCATGTCCTCGCTGGGATCCGGCCGGCCGAAGTAGACGCGCGCGTCGACCTCGTACTGGCCTTCCACCCGCGTCCACAGTCGGTACTCGGGAAGGTCGCGCACCTGCCCTTCCCAGCCGGGAAGGACCTCGAAGTCCGCGAGGCGATACGGCCGGGAATGGACAGGCCACCGTTGCCCTGGACCGTTCGGGTCGCAGAAGCGGGAGAGGGAGAGCCAGACAACGATTCCGTCCGCCGGCAGGGTCGCGAGGGTCTCTTGCATCGGGAGTGCGTTCCACGGGTCGCGATACGGCACGGTCGCGGCCCAGGACGCCGTCCAGTCGCCGTCCGCGCCCACGGGTCGCGATCCGCTCGACCCCGTGTGCCAGCCCTCGGCTGTCGCGAATGAGGCCGGCTCCACCTCTCCGGGATAGAGGTCGCCGGGCTCGACGGCGAGCGTCGCCAGGATCTCGTTCGCCTGCGCTGCGACTGCGGGAGCGATCGGCCGGCTGCCGGACTCAGCGAAGAGGTCGAAGAACCGTCCGGCGAGCGAGAAGGGCACCCTCGCCGCCCCGTGGTCCTCGGGATAGGTCCCCGGCTCGGGAGCGCGGAAGTCCTCGGGCGCGAGCTGCGGCGGACGGTCGAGAGGCGTGAAGAACGAGCGCTCCTCGGGCGGCGGGTCGCGTTCGAGGACGTCGACGACCAGGTCGGCGGGCTCCAGGGCTCGGGGGCCGCCGCAGAGAGCGAGGGCCGGAACGTCGCGGTTGGCGAAGCGAATTGCCCCGCGGGCGATGGTTGCGTGCCACCCGCTCGGAGCGGTGATCGTCAGTCCGTACTGTCCGCCTGGCGTGTCGCCGGACGTCGTCTCGACGACGAGGGAGGTCGAGCCTCCGGGCTGCGAGGCCGGGGCGCCGCACGACGCGACGAGGACGGCCGCAGCGAGCGGGGCGAGGAGCGACACGCGCACGCCCTCGGTACGAGCGGCGGTGCTCGAGAGGTCCTAGAGCTCGGCCGCCGGGCGCCCCGGTGTGCCCGGGTAGCCGCCGCCCTGGCCGAGGATCTTGGCGGCAAGGATGGCCGCGTTCCGCGATCCGTTCACCGCGACACACGCGACGGGGACCCCCGGCGGCATCTGTGCGATCGAGAGCAGCGAGTCGAGCCCGCCCATGACGCTCTTCGAGGAGGTGAGCGGAACCCCGATCACCGGGAGGTCGGTGTAGGCCGCCACGACCCCGGGGAGCGCCGCCGCCATACCTGCGCCCGCGATGATCACGCGTACCCCGCGAAGCGCCGCGGTCGATGCGTACTCGGCGACAGCGCGCGGATCGCGGTGCGCGGAGAGCACCTTGAGCTCCCAGGAGATCCCGCGCTCGTCCAGCTCGATGCCGGCGGGCTCCATCACCTCGCGGTCGGAGTCCGAGCCGATGAGGATGCCGACGAGCGGGCCCGCCTCCTCGAAGTCCTCGAGGACCGGGAGCGGGAGGGGGCTTTCCTCAGGCGGCGGCATGAACTGCTCGGAGCGCGATGTCGCGACGGTACTGCATGCCGGGGAAGTCGATGCGGTCGACGGCGCGGTAGGCGCGCTCGCGCGCTTCGGCGACGGAGGCGCCGAGCGCGGTTACGTTCAACACGCGCCCCCCGGCGCCCACGAGAGATCCCCGGCGGAGCGCCGTCCCCGCGTGGAAGACGAGCGCGCCTATGGCCGAGGCGGCCTCGACGCCCGCGAGCGGCACACCGGTCTCGGGCGCGTCGGGGTAGCCGGCGGCGGCGAGGACGACGGTCACGGCCGCGTGCGAGCCGGCGACGAGCTCGACGCCGGCGAGCGAGCCCGAGGCCGCGGCGGCGAGCGCCTCGAGCAGGTCTCCCTCCAGGCGTGGGAGGATCGCCTGGGTCTCCGGGTCGCCGAAGCGGCAGTTGAACTCGAGCACGCGCGGCCCGTCCTCGGTGAGCATGAGTCCGGCGTAGAGGATCCCCTGGAAGGGCGCGCCGCCCGCGGCCAGCTCCCGCAGGACCGGGCGGTGGATCGTCTCGACGAGCTCCTCGGCCTGCTCGGGCCCGAGGAACGGCACGGGCGAGTAGCTTCCCATGCCGCCCGTGTTTGGGCCCTCGTTCCCGTCCCGCAGGCGTTTGAAGTCCTGGGCGGGCGCCAGCGCGAGGGCCTCCTCGCCGGCGCAGAGCGCGAGGAGCGAGACCTCCTCCCCCTCGAGGAGCTCTTCGATCACGACGGGTCCGCCGAGAGCCCGAGCGCGGGGGAGGGCGAGCCTGGCCTCGGCGTCCGTCCTGCAGACGAAGACGCCCTTCCCGGCCGCGAGGCCGTCGGCCTTGACGACGCAGGGCGCGCGTGCCTCCGCGAGCTCGGACGCCGTCGGCACCCCGGCTGCGCGCATGACCTCCTTGGCGAAGGACTTCGAGCCCTCGATGCGGGCGGCGGCCGCGGTGGGCCCGAGGACGGCCACGCCCGCGTGCCGCAGCGCGTCGGCCAGCCCGGCGACCAGGGGCGCCTCCGGGCCGACGACGACGAGGCTGACCGCGAGCTGCCGGCAGAGGTCGAGGAGCGCCTCCGCGTCGTCGGGCCGGAGCGGATGACACGTGCCGAGCGCGGCGATCCCGGGGTTCCCAGGAGCCGCGTGCAGATCGCCCAGGTTGGGGCTCTGCGCGATCTTCCACGCCAGGGCATGCTCACGCCCGCCGGCGCCCACGATAAGGACGTTCACGCGGGCGAGTTTAGTGCCCGCCTCGGCCGGGCTGGCAATAGTATTTGGCTTCACAAGCGTGTCTCTTCCGACGGCAAAGCAGCGACCCAAAGGAGTCTGAGCGAATGGCAACCGCCGAAGCGGGTCCGACCCAGGTTCAGAGCGTCCTCGCGAAGGGACCGATCGCTGATCCGATCCCGACGCTCGAAGAGGCGCGCGCCGACGCCACCCGCCTGAAGGGGATCCAGGAGATCCGCAAGCAGATCAACGAGCACGGGATCAAGTACATCTTCTTCCAGCAGGTGTCCGTCTCCGGGCACGTCAACGGCAAGGGCGTCTCCGCGACCATGTGGGAAAGGGTGGCCGAGGACGGCTACCAGCTCGTCTACGGAGCGACGGCCGACCTCTTCGTCGACAGGGAGGAGCGTTACATCGGATTCGGGCCGGAGGAGTCGGAGCTCGCCGCCATCGCCGACCTCGACACCTTCCGCCAGCTCCCCTGGGATTCGCGTGTCGCACGCGTCTTCTGCGACTGCTACGACACCGAGACCGGTCAGCTCCTCGAGGCCGACCCGCGCCAGAACCTCAAGCGGATCGTGAACGAGGTCGAGCAGGAGCTCGGCTACACGTTCCTCTGCGGGGTTGAGCCCGAGATGATGTGGATGAAGCGCCCGCGCGGCTCCGACGCGGGAGCGGCCGAGGGCATCACGAAACCCTGGTGCTACCACATCAGCCAGTTCGAGGAGCTGCGACCGATCATCCTCGACGTCATCGACTTCGGGGAGAAGCTCGGCATCAACCCCTCGTACGGCGACCACGAGGATTCCCCGGGCCAGCTCGAGCTCAACTTCCTCTTCGACCGAGCCGTCCGAACTGCCGACAACCTCTCGACGTACCGGCAGATCTGCCAGGCGGTCGCGCGCAAGCACACGCGTGAGGGCACGTACGGCGACGACGTCGAGGTCCTCGCCACGTTCATGCCGAAGCCGTTCACCGGGGTCTCGGCGAACGGCGCGCACCACCACTTCACGCTCGTGGACGAGGAGGGCGTGAACGTCTTCTACGACCCGGACGGACCCGCCAAGCTGTCCGAGATCGGCCTCCAGTTCATGGGCGGGATCCTCGACCACTACCGCGGGCTCTGCGGGATCACGGCCTCGACGGTGAACTCGTACAAGCGCTTCTGGGATTTCGGGTTCTGGGCGCCCATCTACAAGGACTACGGCTGGCAGAACCGCACGACCCTCGTCCGCGTGGCGAGCGGCGGGCGTTTCGAGTTCCGTGCGGTCGACTCGGCCTGCAACCCGTACCTGACGCAGGCCGCGCTCCTCCGGGCGGGGCTCGACGGCGTCAAGCGCAAGCTCGACCCGGGCAAGCCGCAGCAGCGGAACGTGTACGACGTCCTCGCCGAAGGCGGAGAGATCCCGCGCGTTCCCGAGCACTTCGGCGAGGCGCTCCAGGCGCTCGAGGAGGACGACGTCGTCCGCAGTGCTCTGCCCGGCCGCCTCTACGATGTGTACATGCACTACAAGCGGGACGAGTGGGAGCGTTTCCTCTCCGCGGTGACCGACTGGGAGCGCGAGCGCTACCTCGACGTCCTGCCCTAACGGCGAAGAGGCGAAGACCCATGTGTGGAATCGCAGGGATCATCTACCGGGACGGGACGCACGAGGTCGGGCGCGACATGACCCGGATGCTCCAGTCGATGAAGCACCGCGGGCCCGACTCGACGGGCTACGCGCTCTACCGGCCCCACGACCACCAGCTCGTTATGCGCTACAAGCTCGCGGACGCGAACACGCCACGAGACTTCGAGTTCTCGGACCGGCTCGACCGCCACCAACACCAGGTCCTGCAACGCCTGAAGTCGATGGGCGCCGACATCCACGACGTCGAGGAGCAGACCGAGTACGCGTACCGCGCCGCCTTCACGCTCCCGAACGGGAGCCTGAAGGAGCTCGCCGACCGGATCGAGGACATCCCCGACGCCGAGGTGCTCTCGCTCGGCCACTCGCTCGAGATCGTCAAGGACCTGGGCGACGCCGAGGAGGTCGCCGAGCAGTACGACCTCAAGGGCTTCACCGGCACCCATGCGATCGGCCACGTCCGCATGGCGACCGAGTCCGACGTGGACATCTCCGGGGCGCACCCGTACTGGGCCTACCCCTTCTCCGATGTCGCCGTCGTCCACAACGGTCAGCTCACGAACTACTTCCAGTGGAAGCGCCGGCTCGAGCGCAGCGGCCACCGCTTCCAGTCGGAGTGCGACTCGGAGATCATCGCCGTCTACCTCGCCGAGAAGATGAGCGAGGGCGCGAGCCTCGAGGACGCCATGCGTGACTCCCTCGAAGAGCTCGACGGCGTCTTCACCTACATCGCCGTGACCGAGGACGCGCTCGGCGTCTGCAAGGACGAGATGGCTGCCAAGCCGCTCGTCCTCTACGAGTCGGAGGGCGTCGTCGCGCTCGCGTCGGAGGAGATCGCGATTCGTGCGGTCATCGACCACGAGATCTCGACGCACGACCCCTACGAGGGCGAGGTGCTCGTGTGGCAGCGGTAGGCGAGAGCCGGGTCACCTACGACGCACGGGGGCTCGCCGAGCCGTTTGCCGAGGCGCCCCGTACGGCCGAGATCGAGCACGGCAAGGCGACCTTCGACGCCAAGGATCTCACCACGCGCCAGATCAACCTGGAGCTTCGGCGGCTGCTCTACGAGGAAGGCGTGAAGGACGTGATCGTCCTCAACCCGGGCTCGAAGCACTCGCTCGGCGTGGGCATTCTCACCCGCTGTCGCATCACCTTCGGCGGAAGCCTGGGCTACTTCGGCTGCGGGCTCATCGACGGCCCGGAGATCCACGTCACCGGCCGGGTCGGCTGGTCGGCCTGCGAGAACATGATGTCCGGCGTCGTCATCGTGGACGGCAACGCGGGCTCGCTCACCGGCGCCGCCATCCGCGGCGGCGACCTCGTCGTCAAGGGGAAGGTCGGCGCCCGCACGGGCATCGACCAGAAGGGCGGCACGATCGTCGTCCTCGGAGACGCCGGGACGATGACCGGCTTCATGATGCAGCGCGGGCGCCAGGTGATCTGCGGGAACGTCGGCTCCGGGCTCGGCGATTCCATGTACGACGGGACCATCTACGTCGCCGGCACCGTGAAGTCGCTTGGCATCGACTGCGTCCCCGGCGAGTGGGGCGAGACGGACACCGAGTTGATCGAGCGGAAGTTCCAGATCTACGGCCTCGGCGACCCGCCCGAGTTCCAGAAATTCGTCTGCGGCAAGAAGCTCTACAACTACGACAACCTCGAGCCTTCGGAACGAAAGCTGGTGCTGTGATGGACGAGACCGAGCGCACCGTCCTCGGCCGCAGCCGGATCTTCACGCCGGACGTCATCAACGACATCCACATGAAGGCCGAGCTGGGCCGCTATCGGATGCGCGGCTTCTCGATCTTCAAGAGGATCCCGCACTGGGACGACCTCATGTTCATGCCGGGGACGCTCACGCGGTTCGTGATCGAGGGCTACCGGGAGAAGTGCGAGACGAAGACCGTCCTCGGCGCGCGCTTCGCCAAGAAGCCGATCGAGCTCGATATCCCTATCTACATCACGGGCATGAGCTTCGGGGCGCTCTCGCTCGAGGCGAAGATGGCGCTCGCCAAGGGCGCGTCCATGGCGGGAACGGCGACGTGCTCGGGCGAGGGCGGGATGATCCCGCCGGAGCGCGACCTCTCCACGAAGTGGTACTACCAGTGCATCCAGAGCCGGTACGGGTTCAACCCGCACCACCTGATGCTCGCGGACGCGTGCGAGTTCTTCATCGGCCAGGGCTGCA
>JAIBJN010000054.1 GCA_020029595.1 Actinomycetota bacterium
ACCGCGTGCGGGGCACCGACGCCCACGTCGTCTTCACCGCCCACAGCCTCCCCGAGCGCATCCTCGCCGAGGGCGATCCCTACCGCGACCAGCTGCTCGAGACGTCGCGCCTCGTCGCGGAGCGGGCCGGCGTGGAACGCTGGTCGTTCGCGTTCCAGAGCGAGAGCCCGACCGGCGAGCCGTGGCTCGGTCCCGACATCCTCGTCGAGCTCGAGTCGCTCCACGTCGAGGGCGTTCGCAAGGTGCTCGTCGCCCCGGTCGGCTTCGTCTGCGACCACCTCGAGGTGCTCTGGGACATCGACGTGGAGGCGCGTGAGAAGGCCGCCGAGCTCGGGCTCGAGCTCGACCGCATCGAGTCGCTGAACGCCGACCCGGCCTTCGTCCGCGCGCTCACGGACATCGTGGAGAAGGCCTCTCGTGCCGAAGGACGAATCGAAGTCCGATGAGTAGCACGCGCAGCTGCCCCGACTGGCCGGCCCTCCTCGAGGTCGCCCCCGACCTCCACTTCAAGCACTACACGCTCGGCGAGGCCCGTCTGCCCGCCGAGGTGATCGTCAACCTCCCGGACATCCCCATGGAGGCCGTCGCCCTCTGCGCCGACCTCGACCACAACGTTTTCAACCCGAGCCACACCGACGCGCGCGTCGCGGCCGCCCTCCAGGACACGTACTGGTACTCACTCGCCGAGTGGGCCGGACAGGCGCCGCGGGCGTAGTCTTCCGGGAGTGGGCAAGGGATACGCGGAAGGACCGGCCGCCGAGGAGCGCTACGAGGCGCTCGAGCGCGGCGAGCGCGAGGCCGCCGCGGACGTGGCGCCCGAGCGGCCGGCCGTCTACGGCTCCACCGAGGACGACCCCGAGCGTCACTTCCTCGGCTGGGTCGGGGAGGTCGATCCGGACGAGCTCTTCGCGAGCGGCAAGGCCTGGGGGCTCGCGGTCGTCCGCCGCCGCGAGCACCAGTAGACGTCCGTCCGGTACGGCAGCTCGAGCTCCGTCCGGCCACGCGTCTCGGGGTCGGACGCCAGCAGGTCGCGCACGCGCGCGAGCACGACCGCACGCTCTTCCTCGGGAAGCGCGGCGACGAAGCTGACAGAGGCGACGCGGTCGACGACCGCCTCGTGGTCGAGCAGATGCACGTGGCGCACGGCGGCATGCTCGAGCGGCGTGAAGAGGCTCGAGCGCTCGAACGCCTCGCGCCAGGCGCCTGTCCGGTACGCGGGAGTGTCGCCCCTGAACGGCTCCATGATCTCCGTCAGCCCGGCGACCCAGGGCACGGACTCTTCGCGGGCGTTCCAGACGAGCCCGAGGCGGCCGTCGGGTCGCAGGACGCGGTGGATCTCCGCGAGAGCCTCGTCGCCCCGGAACCAGTGGAAGCCCTGACCGACCGCGACGGCGTCCGTCGAGGCGTCCCGAAGCGGGATCGACTCGGCGGTGCCCGCCAAGGCGCTGACCCCCGGGACCGCGCGCTCGAGCGCCACCCGCATCTCGGCGACGGGCTCGACCGCGACGACCTCGGCTCCGTTCTCGGCGAGGAGCGCCGTCAGCTTCCCAGTGCCCGCGGCCAGGTCGAGCACGACCCGTCCCGGCTTCAGCCCGAGCATGCGGGTGAGGAGCCGGACAGCCTCCGCCGGATACGTAGGCCGGCCCCGCTCGTACGCCTTGCTCGCCCGCGAGAACCCACGCCTGGCCGACTCGTGGATCGACGTCTCCATCCTTCCGCAAGCCTACGGCTCGGGGAGACCTGGGAGGGTTCGACGAAACGCAAGCTGTGCCGAGCGACGTTCCGCCAAACCCTCCTAATGTCCGCCGGCGCCCTTCGGGTTCCCGACCTTGAGGATCCCGACCTGCCCCATGTCCACGCTCGCAAAGGAATGCGAGAGCACGGGATAGAGGCCCGGCTCGGCGATCGTCACGTCGAAGACGGCGCCGCCCCCGGCGGGCACGCCGACCGTCTGGACGCCGGTCTGGTACCGCGTCAGGTCCTGGTTCACCCAGGCCCGGTCGAGGATCGTGCCGACGACGTGGAAGTCCGTGTCGAGGCTCGGCCCCGCGGCGACGACCCAGAAGCGGACGGTGTCGCCGGGGTCGGACGTGAGCGGATGGGCAACGTACTGGCCCGCGTATCCGTTCCAGGTCACCCAGTCCGGCATGACAGCGTGGGCCTTGAGGGTGTCGTAGGAGGCAGGCTCCTCGATGCCGGGGCCGTTGAGGTACCACTCGCTCGAGACGAGGACGTACTCGTGGTCGGCCCGCGGCAACGGCTTCTCGACGGGCTCGACGACGATCGCGCCGTACATGCCGTTCGCGATATGGGCGAGCACCGGCTTCGTTCCGCAGTGGTACATGAAGACACCGGGATCGCTCGCCTCGAAGGTGTAGGTGATCGACTCGCCGACGGCGACGTCGCGGAACGCCTTGTCCGGCGCGATCCGCGCGGCGTGGAAGTCGATCGAATGCGGGATCGTGCCCTGGTTCGTCAGCGTGATCCGTACCGTCTGGCCCTCGTGCACGTGAATGGCGGGACCGGGTGCTCCGCCCTCGAAGCCCCACGCGCGGTACTCCACCCCCGGGGCGATCTCGACCACGACGTCCTTGAGCGTGAGCTCGACGTCGACGACCTCGCCGTCCGGGATGGGAGGGAGCTGGGCCGGGAAGGGCTCGTGCTGGGCTGCCAGCTCCTCCGCGTTCTCCGCCGTCTGGCCGGCGAAGCTGACCAGCCCCTGTCCGGTTGCGGCGGGAGCCGCCGGGTGGCCGGCCGACGCGCTGCCGACGCCCTGCACGGCCGACTCGGCGTCGGCCTTCGCCTTCTGCGCAACGTCCGCCGAAACCACCGCCATGGTCGTCCCGACGAGCGCGGCGAGGCTGAGGAGTGCGACGAGCACGGCGATGACGATGGTCTTCATCTCGGATCCCTCCCGTCTTGGTATCTCCGACGAGGATCGGAGAAATGGGCATCCGCGCCATCGGGGGAACCACGCCACTCGCAGTGTGGGTTTTCCGCAGACCCGCTGCGGGGCCTCTCGGATGCGTCCCCGCGCCCCCGGCTCGATCCTGGACCTTGATCCGAGAAGCGTGGGAAATTCAGTGGAAGCACGCCGCCATAAGGCGCTCGCCGAGCCGAGCCGGGCTCGCATCCTGGAGACGCTCTCAGACGTGGGCGAGCCGCTCGACGCCGGCCAGCTCGCGGAGCGCGTCGGCCTCCACCCGAACACCGTGCGCTGGCACCTCGGCGTCCTGGCGGACGCCGGGCTCGTCTCTTCGCGCGCGGAGGAGCGCCATCGCCCCGGGCGGCCGCGGGTCGTCTACGAGGCGAACGGCCGGCCGGAGCGGGGGCGAGAGGACTACCGGCTCCTCGCGGCGATCCTCGCCGGCTCGCTCTCCCGCTCGCGCGACGGTCCGGCGACGGCAGAGCAGGCCGGGCGCGCCTGGGGCCGCTACCTGGTCGAACGCCCGCTCCCGCTCGCGACGCTGACACCGGAAGACGCCGCGGAGCAGGTCGTCCGCCTCCTGGACGAGCACGGCTTCGAGCCGGAGCGCGAAAACGGCGACGTCGTCATGCGCAGGTGCCCCTTCCGCGATCTCGCCGAGCAGCACGGCGAGGTCGTTTGCTCCGTCCACCTGGGACTCATCCGAGGCGCCCTCGACGAGATCGGCGCTCCGGTGACGGCGACGCGCCTCGAGCCGTTCGTCGAGCCCGGCCTCTGCCGCGCCCGGCTCGGGCGCGCCTAGCCGACCGCCAGCTTCCGCAGCGCGTAGAGGAGGATGCCGCCGTGCTGGAGGTAGTCGCGCTCGCGCGGGGTGTCGAGCCGGACGCGGGCAGAGAAGACGATCGGCTCGCCGCTGTCCGGCCGCGCGGTCACGCGCGCCTCGCGCGCCTCGCAGTTCTCGAGTCCCTCGACGGCGAACTCCTCCCGCCCGGTGAGGCCGAGCGAGGCAGCGCTCTCCCCGTCGGGGTACTGGAGCGGGACGATGCCCATCCCGATCAGGTTCGAGCGGTGGATGCGCTCGTAGCTCTCGGCGATGACAGCCCGCACGCCGAGGAGGTTCGGCCCCTTCGCCGCCCAGTCGCGGGAGGAGCCCGAGCCGTACTCCTTGCCCGCGAGGACGACGAGGGGCACGGCCTCGGCCCGGTACCGTCCAGCGGCCTCGAAGATCGTCATCTCCTCGCCGCCCGGGAGGTACGCCGTCCACGTGCCCTCGCTCTCGGGGACGAGGAGGTTCCGCAGGCGGACGTTCGCGAACGTGCCGCGAACCATCACCTCGTGGTTCCCGCGCCGCGACCCGTACGAGTTGAAGTCCTTCCGCTCGACACCGTGCTCGATCAGGTAGCGACCGGCGGGGCTGTCGGGTCGGATCGTGCCCGCGGGCGAGATGTGATCGGTCGTGACGCTGTCGCCGACCATCACGAGGCAGCGCGCACCGTAGATGTCGTCCACGGTGCGCGCTACTGCGGACATTCCTTCGAAGTACGGCGGCCGCCGGATGTAGGTCGAGGCGTCATTCCAGGTATAGAGATTCCCTGCGGGAATCTCTAGTGCCGCCCAGTGCTCGTCGCCGGTGAAGACGTCGGCGTACGTCCGCCGATACATGTCCTCGGAGATCGCCTCGGCGATCGTGTCCTTGACCGCCTCGGGGCTCGGCCAGAGGTCGCGGAGGAAGACGTCGTCGCCACCGGGGTCCTGCCCGAGCGGCTCCGTCGTCAGGTCGAGGTCGATGCGCCCCGAGAGCGCGTAGGCGACGACGAGCGGCGGCGAGGCGAGATAGTTCGCCTTCACCTCCGGATGGATCCGCGCCTCGAAGTTGCGGTTCCCGGAGAGGACGGAGCAGACGACGAGATCGCCCTCCTCGATCGCCTCCGAGATCTCCGGCGGGAGTGGGCCCGAGTTGCCGATGCAGGTCGTGCAGCCGTAGCCGACCGTGTGGAAGCCGAGCGCCTCGAGGAACGGCGTCAGGCCGGCGCGGTCGTAGTACTCGGTCACGACCTTGGAGCCCGGTGCCAGGCTCGACTTCACCCACGGCTTGCGCGCGAGGCCGCGCTCGACGGCGTTCTTCGCCAGGAGCCCGGCGGCGACCATGACGGAGGGGTTCGACGTGTTCGTGCAGCTCGTGATCGCGGCGATCACGACCGAGCCGTGCTCGAGCTCGAAGGACTCCTCGCCCAGCGAGACGCGAACACTGGCCGGCTCACGCTCCACGGCGGCGACGGGGTCAGGATCGGGGTCCGGGTCGCGCACGTCCTCGTGGCCCGGCGAGACGAACTCGGGCGGATCGCTCGCAGGGAACGAGTCCGCACCGGTCTTGTCCGGCGAGCCGTTCCGGTAGGAGACACCGAAGCTCGAGAGGGACGCCAGGAAGGACGACTTCGCCTCCGTCAGCGGAACGCGGTCCTGCGGGCGCCGCGGGCCGGCGAGGCTCGGCTCGACGTCGCCGAGGTCGAGCTCGAGCACCTGCGAGTACTCGGGCTCGCGGGCCGGGTCGTGGAAGAGCCCTTGCACGCGGCAGTACGCCTCCACGAGCTCGACCTGCTCCTCGCTCCGGCCGGTGAGGCGCAGGTAGCGGAGCGTCTCTTCGTCAACGGGGAAGAACCCGCACGTCGCGCCGTACTCGGGCGACATGTTCCCGATCGTCGCGCGGTCGGCAAGCGGCAGCCCCACGAGGCCCGCGCCGAAGTACTCGACGAACTTCCCCACGACGCCGAACTGCCTGAGGATCTGGGTCACGGCGAGAACGAGGTCGGTCGCTGTCGCGCCCTCCGGGAGCCGGCCCGTTAGGCGGAAGCCCACGACCTGCGGCACGAGCATGGAGACGGGCTCGCCCAGCAGCACGGCCTCCGCCTCGATCCCGCCGACGCCCCAGCCGAGGACGCCGAGGCCGTTCACCATCGTCGTGTGCGAGTCGGTGCCGATGAGGGTGTCGGGGAACGCGAAGAGCCGCCCGCCCTCCTCCCGCGTCTCGACGACGCGGGCGAGGTACTCGAGGTTCACCTGATGGACGATGCCGGTGTTCGGCGGCACGACGCTGAAGCTCTCGAAGGCGCCCTGCCCCCAGCGGAGGAAGGCGTAGCGCTCGCGGTTCCGCTCGAACTCCCGCTCCGTGTTCTTGAACATGGCGAAGCGCGACCCGAACTCGTCCACCTGCACCGAGTGGTCGATGACGAGCTCGGCCGGGATCTGCGGGTTGATCGCCGCCGGATCGCCGCCGAGCGCGACCATCGCCTCGCGCATGGCGGCCAGGTCGACGATCGCGGGGACGCCGGTGAAGTCCTGGAGGAGGACGCGGGCGGGCCGAAAGGAGATCTCGTGCTCCGGCTCGGCGTGCGCCTGCCAGCCGGCGACCGCGCGCACCTCGTCCGCGCTCCCGTGGCCGAGCGCCTCGGCGCGCAGGACGTTCTCGAGGAGCACGCGGAGCGTGTACGGGAGCCGGCCGACATCGGCCTCTCCGGCCAGCGCGTCCAGGCGCGCGATCGCGAGCGCCCGGCCGCCGGCGTCGATCTCCCCGAGTGCTCCAAAGCTGTCCGCCAATTCCTGACTCCTTCCTCTCATCCTCGATTCTAGGCGGAGGGCTCGAGTGGAAGCCCAACAACAAGCGCGAGGCTACCGTGAGGAGATGAGCGCACCGGCCGAGAATCCTCGCCTCGCTCGGCTACCGCAATCTGAGCGGCGCTCCCCGAGGCCGAGCGCGACTACAACGGGCAGCACGCCGCCTTCCGCGTCCGCAAGAAGACCTTCGCGTACTTCCTCGACGACCACCACGGCGACGGCATCGTCGGCCTCAACTGCAAGTCGCGCTGGGGGGAGAGCGAGGCGCTCGTGGCCGCGAATCCCGATCGCTTCTACAGGCCCGCGTACCTCGGCGCCAGGGGCTGGATCGGCCTCCGCCTCGACACGGACGCCGTCGACTGGCACGAGGTCGCCGACTTCGTCGTCGAGAGCTACCTCCTGACGGCCCCCAAACGGCTCGCGGCCGAGGTCGAGGAGACCCCGAGCTAGGCGCCGGCGAGGAAGCGCTCGAAGCGCTCGGCGAGACGCTCTCGGTCCGGCCGCCACCGCGTCCGCGCGGGCAGCTGAATCGACTGGCCGTGAAAGCCCTTCAGGAGCTCGAGCATCGGCCCGTCGTCGTCCTCGAGCAGCCGCGCCGAGACGCGAATCTTGTAGTCCGGCGAGACGCCGACAAGGTGTTGGTCGAACGCCCGGTGGTGGATCGAGCACAGGCTCAAGCCGTTCTCGACGACGGCCTCGCCGCGATCCTCGAGGTCTCCGACGATGTGGGCGGCATCGAGGAGCCGCACCTCCTTGAGCCGGCAGACCGCGCAGCGGTCGCGGTATGCGGGGAGGACGACGCCGCGGAAGCGCGCCTGATGCATGCGCGCCCGGACCCGGCGGACGACATAGCGTCGCTCGATCGGATCCTCGAGCAGGACGGGCTCTCGCTCGTCGATCGGCCCGACGAGCTTTCCGAAAGAGACAACGACCGCGCGCGCAGCGGGGTCGTCCGCGACGACGAAGCATGGATGGAAGCACTGGTATCGCCAGGCCCGAGTCCCGAGGAAGTAGAAAATCGGAACCTGCAGCTCGTACGCAGCACGGAGAGCCCGATTGTCCGGGTGGTCAAGCGACCCATCGCGGTAGGCGTACACCAAGCCGTCGGGGGTGACCTTGTCGTCG
Source organism: Actinomycetota bacterium (assembly GCA_020029595.1). GTDB lineage: Bacteria > Actinomycetota > Thermoleophilia > Gaiellales > Gaiellaceae > JAIBJN01. Next base: position 7,664 of record JAIBJN010000054.1, read on the forward strand.
TAAGGCGACTTGTGGGACGTGAGGATCGAAAGCGCCGCCGGCCCGCGCTGAGCTGCGGCGCGGTAGATCCCCTTCTGGTAGTTGAGGAACGGCACGCGACGGCCGCGGTAGTTGAATCCACGGTCGAGCCCGTCCTTGTAGGGGATGTCCTCTCCGAACTGGGCCGTGAGCACCTCAAGGGCGGCCCAACAGGAGGAGCGGACGTCCTCGTCGCGCACCGGCCGATTCTACGGCCGTGGAGCGCGACGCCTTAGGTCGGCTTCGCGGACATCGCCCAGACGGTGACGAGGTACGCGATCAGGAGAACTGCGGAGAGCACCGTCGCCACGCGCCCGAGCGTGCTTGCGCTGGCGCCGGTCTGGCGCAGGCGGCGCGCCCCGAGGCCGGCGAGGACGACCGCGAGGAGGAGCACGAGACCGCCGGAGTCGCCGGTCGCGTAGCCGATACCGAGCCAGGCCGGCTCCTCGTCGACGTCGCCCCACCCCTCCCGGGAGGCGATCCACTCGCCGGCGAAGCGCATCAAGATCCAACCGGGGAGAGCGACGAAGAGGAGCGCCCGGAACGCCAGTCGCCCGAACGCGAGCGCGTCGGCGGGCGTCCCGCGCTTCCAGCCGAGAAGCTGCGCGGCGACCGCGGTCACGAGGCCGCCGACGAGGACAGAGGCGCCCAGGACGTGCAGGAGGAGCGGGAAGTTCCAGCTGTCGGGTCGGATCGCGGCGAGCGTCGGCTACGCCCCCGGCTTGTAGATCATGACCACGAGGAGGACCAGGACGACCAGGATCATGAGCCCGTGGAGGACGACCCCGTGCTGCGAGCGCAGCATGGCGCTCAGCTCGGAGCTCGGAGCGTCGCGACCTCCGTCCACCAGGGCTTTCGCCCGGTCGCGCGCACCGTTGTAGACCTTCCCCACCTGACCGCCGAGCGCGGCGGCCACGAGCCAGAGGATCAGGGCGGCGATGATCCAACCGTCCCAGATCTCGTACCCGTCGACGTCCAGCGCGAGCCAGATGCCGAAGATGATCGTGCCCAGCATCCCGATGGCTATGAGGGCGTCGCCTACGCGCGAGACCCGGAACACGCGCACTACGTCGCTGGGGACCGTCAACCGCCACCCGGTCGCGATGACCACGGTGTAGAGCACCATGGCCGCGATCCACGCGAATGCCGACAGGACGTGCAGCGCGAGCAGCCAGTCGTTCAGGTCCACCGGCCCTGCAACCTAACGAACCTCGCAGGTAGGCGCACGAGATGCCGCCACCCGCTCGAGGTTGCGATCCCCGCGGCCGCCCTTGAGGTCTAGCGCAATTTCAACACCCAGAGACCGTTCGACTCGCCGGACGCGAGGATCCTGCTCCCGTCGACGAAGACACCCCAGATCGACGTGCACGGCTCGACGAGGCAGAACTCGAAATCCGGGTTCGAGAAGTCCGCCGGCGGCACGAACTGCGCCACGACCTGCGGGCTCGCGGGATCTTGGATGTCGAGAACGACGACGCCCTCCTGATACCAGGAGAGGAACAGCCTGCCGCCACGAGCCTTCGGATCGTGCACGGTCTCGCCGAGATCGATGAGGTCGGGCCTGGTGAACGTGCTCAGACGCACCGGGTTGGCGGGGTCCGAGATGTCGTGGAGCGAGGGGACCCCGACCGAGGGGCTCCCGGGGGAGCTGAACGACTCATGCGTCTCGACCAGGAGGTTCCCTCCGTTGGCGAGGGTCGCCGAGTGCGCGTTTCCCACCTCGCCCGGCTCGAACGTCGTCCGGCCTATGAACGTCGGATCCGCGGGATCTCTGATGTCGAGGATCACCGTCCCGAGATCCCAGTAGGAGAGGTACGCCGTCTTGGCCGTCTCGTCGACGATGACCGAGTGGACGAAGTTCCGGTTCAGGCCGGGCGGGCCGCTCCGCGGGTGCACGCCGAGCTCGCGCCACGCGCCCCACTCGCCGACCTGAGCGGGGTTGCGGGGATCGGAGACGTCGACGATGCGGAAGTCCGGGTTCCCGGGCGTGACCCCGTCCGGAGACGTGTCGAGCTCCGCAAACGGGATCGCCGTGTAGACGTACGCCCGGTTGCGCCGGGCCTGGAGCCAGATCTCGTGGGAACCGCGCGTCTGCGGCTCCGTCGCGTAGTGGGAGAGCTTGAGCGGGCGCGCAGGGTCGGTCACGTCGTAGAGACCAAACCCGCGGAACGCGCTCGAGGAGCGGTCGCACGCCTGGATGCTGACAACGGCGAGATCGCCCACGAATGTCGGCGTGTTCACGTGCTGGACGATGACCTTCTCCGTCCACGTGCCGGCGAGGCTCGGGTCAGAGACTCGGTCGGCGAATGTCGAGACGTGCCTCGGCGCACGAGGGTTCTGGAGGTCGTAGACCCGGACGCCGTTCGAAAGGCAGCCCGCCCCGATCCAGCTCCCGAGGTACGCGTGGCCGCGGTGCCCGTAGACGTCGCCGTTTGCGCCGACGCCCGGGTTCGCGTGGCCGAGCACCTCGAGACCGTTGGGAGCAGCCGGGGCGCCGGCCGCCCCTCCGCCGAGAATGGCCGCCGCCGAGAGCGCGACAGCGAGTCGACGAATCCTCATGATCCTCTCCCCTCCGCAGGCCCCGGAGCCCGCTCGAAAGACGACACCTCGCGCGAGGATCGTCACAGAGGACACGAGCGAAGTCAACGGCGCGGTGACGGAAGGCTCCGGCGCAGCGGAGCTCAGCTGTCGAAGCCCAGCCCGAGCCGGTCGAGCGTGCGGAGCCAGACGCCGCGGCGGCCCGCGTTCCGATCGGCGGCGTCGAGGCGGTTGCGCGTGAGCTGGATCACCCCGGAGCGCAGCGGCTCGGGCGGGAAGGGCACCGGCTTCGAGCGCACGTAGCGCAGCCGCGTCGCTTCGGTAGCCCGCCCGTAGAGAAGATCGAGCGCCACGCGCGCGCCGAATCGCGTCGAGACGACGCCGAGCCCCGTGTAGCCGACCGCGTACGCGACTCGGCCCCGTTCTGCGGATCCGAAGAAGACCGAGAAGCGGCTGCACGTGTCGATCGCGCCGCCCCAGCGGTGGGAGAAGCGCACGCCCTCGAGCTGGGGGAACGTCGTGAAGAAGTGCTGGGAGAGCTTGGCGAAGATCGCCTCGTCGTCGTCGAGGTGCGCGCCGACCGGACCGCCGTAGCGATACACGGCGTCGTAGCCGCCCCAGAGAATGCGCTCGTCCTTCGTCAGGCGGTAGTAGTGGAACTGGTTCGCGCAGTCACCGATCCCCTGGCGGCGGCGCCAGCCGATCGACTCGCGCCGGGTTGGCGAGAGCGGCTCCGTGACGAGGACGTAGTCGTACACGGGCACGACGTAGCGGCGGATCGCGCGCAGAAGCGGCGGGTAGGCGCTGGTCGCCAGCAGGACGCGTTCGGCTCGAACGTGCCCGGTGGGTGAGAGGACGCGGAGGCCTGCCCCGTCGTCCTCGATCTTCGTCGCGGGCGTGCGCTCGTGGATCCGAACGCCGGCCTTCCGCGCCGCGTCCGCCAGGCCGACGGCGAGCTTGGCCGGGTCGACGATCGCGGCATCGGTCTTGTCCCAGAGACCGGCGAGGTAGATGGGCGAAGCGACCTCCCCCCGGATTCCCGCCTGGTCGAAGAGCTCGAACTGGTGCTCGAAGCGGCCGAACAGCTCGGAGCCCTCCTCGAGCGACTCCACCTCATGCGGCTCGAGCGCGACGCTCAGGTCGCCGCTCGGCTCCAGGTCGCAGTCGATGCCGTGGCGCTCGATGTCCCCGCGGAAGCCCTCGAAGTTGTCGCGGCCGAGCCGCTCGAGCGCCGGGAGCTCGTCCGCGAAGCGCGCCAGGCCGTTCTCGATCCCGTGCGTGAGCGACCCGAGGGCGAAGCCGCCGTTGCGTCCACTCGCGCCGAAGCCGACCGTGTCGGCCTCGAGCAGAACGACGTCCCGGGCGGAGTCATAGGCCTTCGCGTGCAACGCGGCCCAGAGCCCGGTGAACCCGCCCCCGACGATGCAGAGGTCGGCCTCGGTCGGCCCTTCGAGAGCGGGCTCGGGCTCACGCGGCGGCAGCGCGTCGAGCCAGTACGGGCGGGGCGCCGCGTCGGCGAAGGCCGCGCGGTGGGCTTCCGTCGGCGGAGTGTCGGGCCAGGGGAACGCGATCGCGAGAGTCTAGGGGCGGGAGCCGAGCTCCCGCCCCATGACGTCTCTCAGTTCGGCGTGTAGGCGAAGAGCAGGAACTGCGTGAACTGGATCGGGTTGAAGTTGTTGTCGCTGACCAGGACGAGCGAGCGCCGCCCGTCGGGCAGGTCAGGCCCGAAAGCCATGCCCTCCAGGTTGTCGAGCGGGATCCCGAGCGCGTCGAGGTCGAACAGAAGCGTCTTCTCGGCCGCCTTGATCTGGCCGAGCTGACCGGCGAGGCTCTCCCGGCCGTTGACGTTCTTCGCACCCGAGAGCTCGAGTGTGTAGAGCTTGATCGTGTTCCCCGTGCCGGGCGCGCCGACCGAGAACGAGCGCTCCATGGAGAGAAAGGAGTGCTTGTCGAGCGGCAGGAGCTCGACGAGGCCGTTGACGGCGAAGGCCGTCGGCGGCACCGGCGGCTCGGCGATCGTGTCCGTCACGTAGACGTACTGGCGGTCGGCCCGGCCCGTCTTGAGGTTGTAGCGCAGGAGCCGCGCGGGGCTGCCTGCCGTGAGGCTCGCCGCGGGCCCGTCCTGGACGAGCGCGGCCTCGGTTCCGGTCCAGAAGTACGGCCCCACGGTGGCGGCACTCTCGAGGCCGAGGTTGAGGCGAACGCCGCGGGTCTGCGGAATCGCGTCCGGCAGGAACGCCGTGGGGACGGGCAGCTCGCCGATCTGCGCGCCGTCGAGCTCGAAGAGACGGACGAACGGGTCAATCAGCCGGTTGGCGAAGCCCTCCGAGGTGATGACGAGCTCGTCGTCCTTCGTGAGCGCGAGCCCTTCGGGGTCGAGACTCGTCGGCGGGAACGGCTGCCCGCTCGCGTCGAGCAGAGTCGCGACATCCGTGAAGACGACGTCGCCCGGATCGAGATCGCCGTCGGCGACGTCGAGGTCGAGCGTGTAGAAGCGCGCCGGGTCGAGAACGCTCGCGTCGTCGGACAGCACGTAGTAGGCGTCGCGGTCGGCGTCGTAGGCGATGCTCGAGAGCCCGCCGACGTCGGTTCCGTCGAACTGCGTTCCCGTTGGGAGGATCTCCTCGCCGAGGAACTGCAGCGTCGGGCCGCGGGGCCTGTCGAGCGTCGCGCCGGCCGTGGGCACGGCGACCGCGGCGACGGCGAGAAGCAGGACGAGCACGCCCGCCATGCGCCCGCCCCTCCGGTTGCGTTGCACCATCGCGAACCTCCCCTTTGTTCGGATGTCGGCAGCCGCAGTCGCCGCAAGCCTAAACCGGATGTCCGGGAGGCGGGAGAGCTGGCTAGCTACAACCGGTGTTGTTGCCGCAGTCCCGGCAGGTGTAGCAACTGCCCGTCCTCACCATCCGGCCGCCGCACTTGGCGCACTCCACGGCATCCTCGAAGGCGTTGAAGAGAGCCGTCTGGCCCGGCGGAGGCGCCGGGGCCGGGTCGGCGACGTCCGTCCCGCCGTTGCCCTCGAGGAGGTCCTGGGCCTGCGCTAGGCGCTGGCGGACCTCCGGGCTCAGAATGCCGAGCTCCTGCTGCGTGTCCGTGTCGAGGAACTTCTTCCCCATCCAGCGGAAGATGTAGTCGACGATGGACTTGGCGGCGCGGATGTCCGCGTCGTTCGTCAGGCCGGACGGCTCGAAGCGCATGTGGGCGAACTTGGAGACGTAGACCTCGAGCGGGACGCCGTACTGAAGGCCGAGCGAGACGGAGATCATGAACGAGTTCATGAGGCCGGCGAGGGTCGTGCCCTCCTTGGCGATGTCCACGAAGATGTCGCCGGGCGTCCCGTCGTCGTAGAGGCCGACGTGGATGTAGCCCTCGTAGTCGCCGACGCGGAACTTGCGCCCGATCTCGGTGCGGTCGTCCGGCAGGCGACGGCGGTCCTGCTTCGGCTCCGGCGAGGGAGCCGCCGCCGTGCCGTCCTTCTTCTTCGAGAGCGGCTGCGCGACCTTGCAGTTGTCGCGGTAGATGGCGATCGCCTTGACGCCGAGCTTCCACGCGTCGAGGAGGAGCCCGGAGACCTCGTCGACTGTCGTCTCCTCGGGGAGGTTCACAGTCTTCGAGAGGGCTCCGCTGATGAAGGGCTGGACGGCGCCCATCATCTTCACGTGGCCCATGTAGTGGATGGCCCGCTCGCCGATCGCGCAGTCGAAGACCGGGTAGTGCTCGGTCTTCAGGAAGGGCGCGCCAACGACGGTGTTGCGGTCGTCGATGTAGGCGACGACCTGGTCGACCTCCTCCGGCGCGTAGCCGATCCGCTCGAGCGCCATCGGCACGGTCTTGTTCACGATCGTGATCTCGCCGCCGCCGACGAGCTTCTTCATCTTCACGAGCGAGAAGTCGGGCTCGACCCCCGTCGTGTCACAATCCATCATGAAACTTATGGTCCCAGTCGGCGCCAAGACACTGGCCTGGGCGTTGCGGTAGCCGGCGACCTCGCCCAGGTCGAGCGCGTCGTCCCAGGACTGCCGCGCCGCCGTGAGGAGATCGTCGGGCACGGACTGCGCGTGCTCGATGTTCCCGACCGCGGCTCGGTGCTTCGAGATGACGCCGATCATCGCGCCGGCGTTCGGCTGGTAGCCGGCGAAGGGTGCCATGCGCGCCGCGATCTCGGCCGACTTGCGGTACGCGCGGCCGGTCATGAGCGCCGTGACCGCTGCCGCGAACGCGCGGCCCTCGTCCGAGTCGTACGGGAGCCCGCGCGACATGAGGAGCGCGCCGAGGTTCGCGTAGCCGAGACCGAGCTGGCGGTAGGCCTTTGCGTTGCGGTCGATCTCGGGCGTCGGGTAGCTCGAGTAGCCGACGAGGATCTCCTGCGCAAGGAAGACGGTGTCGACCGTGTGCGTGAACGCCTCGACGTCGAGGTCGCCGTCCTCGCGTCGGAACTTCATCAGGTTGATCGACGCGAGGTTGCACGCACTGTCGTCAATGGACAGGTATTCACTACAATTTGCAACCACAAATCCATCGACGATGTAGGAATGGTGCAGCGGTTCCGTGAGGTTGTAGACGAACTCTTGACCGTCGTCCTCGCGGGAAATGAGCTTCTCGTAACGTCGATTCTTGTAGCGCTGAGTGCGACTGATCATCGACTCGAGCCGAGCCTGCTTGCGCGGAGTCGAGAAGCCGATCAGCTCGCTAAACCGCGCGAGGCTGAAGCCTTGAATTCGCAGATCGAAGAGCGGGCGCTGGCGGTAAGTAACCGTGCTTCCATCCCTCCGGGTGTACGGAAGAGCTCCGCTCTGGCCTCCGCGCGTCGCGTAGATTCGCCCGCAGATGCCGAACGCGTTGAGCAGTCGCTGGACGTCCTTGAGCAGCGCCTCACTCGTGCTGCCGAGACCGGCGTAGCGGCTCGACTTCACGCTGTTCTCGGTCACGCAGCCGTCGGCGCCGAACAGTCCGCGCAGGAACGCCGCCTGAATCTCGGTCGGCGCGCTGAAGATGCTTGCGGGGACGCGCTTCTCGTGCGCACGGCCGGTACTGACGCCGAGCCAGCGGAAGAACGTCCGCACGGTCTCGCTGCCGGCACGAAGCTGCACGGTTCCGTTGCTCATCACTTGACGCGAGATGCCGCCGATGAGCTCCTCCAGCATGCCTTGATGCGAGTCAAGGAGTCCGTCGGAGATGTCGTCTCCGCCGTAGACCCAGCCGGTCTGAGCATCGGTTATCCAGCCGTCGCCGACCAAATGGCCTATGAGCTCGCCGAGGCCCTCGCTCCAGCGCTCGGGCAGCTCCCGCTCGACGACCGTCCCGCCCCGGCTGTGCGACCGGGCGACCGCCTCGATCTTGACCGGCAGCACCCACGACGCGTCCTCGGCCGGCGTCGGGCTGTCGTTCAGGAGCACCTGGTCGTCGGCGGTGAGCTCGGCCGCCTCCACGTACCCGCGGTTCAGCGTGAAGAGGCGGTGGTTCGGCGTGCAGCGAAGCTCCTGGCCGTTCCCAAAGCGCAGCCGCACGATTGGCGACACGCCGTTCTGCATCACGCCGAGCGGCGTGCTCGCGACGACCCCTTCGCCCGGGTGCTCAGCGGTGGCGCGGTGCGTGTAGACGCGGATCTCCTCCCCGCCGCATGCGAGGTCATAGAGCTCGCCGAAGGTCACCAGGCCGCGCGTCGTATGCACGCGAGCATCTCCCGGGAAGCACGGGTTCGACGCGTTGATCCGCCCCGTGTTCGGGAGCGTGTGCCACGCGTTGATGGTCGTGTCGTACTGCACGCCCGGGTCGGCGCAGCGCCACGCCGCCTCCGCCGCCTGCCGGAGCAGGTCGCGCGCTGGAAGCGTCGTGACGACGCTGCCGTCGGTCCGCGCGGTCAGGTTCCAGTCCTCGTTCTTCTCCGCCGCCTCCATGAAGGCGTCTGTGACACGGATCGAGTTGTTCGCGTTCTGGTACTGGATCGACGCCCAGTCGGGTGAGTCCAGCGACATGTCGTAGCCGGCCGCCTCGAGGACGCGCGCCTTCTCCTCCTCGTGGGCCTTGCACCAGATGAACTCCTCCACGTCGGGGTGGTCGACGTCGAGGACGACCATCTTGGCCGCGCGCCGCGTCTTACCGCCGGACTTGATCGTCCCGGCGGAGGCGTCGGCGCCGCGCATGAAGCTGACGGGCCCGGAGGCGTAGCCGCCCTTGGAGAGCTGCTCCTTGGAGGAGCGCAGCTTCGAGAGGTTCACGCCCGAGCCCGACCCGCCGCGAAAGATGATCCCCTCGCGCCGGATCCAGTCGAGGATGGACTCCATCGAGTCCTCGATCGAGAGGATGAAGCAAGCACTACTTTGCGGGCGCTCCTCGAAGCCGACGTTGAACCAGACCGGCGAGTTGAAGGAGGCGAGCTGGTTGACGAGGATCGCCTTGAGCTCGGCCTCGAAGGTCTCGGCCTCCTCTTCGTCCTCGAAGTAGCCGCCGTCGCGGCCCCAGCGTCCGACCGTTTCGACGACGCGGCCGATCATCTGCTTGACGCTCGACTCGCGCTCGGGCGAGGACATGCGGCCGCGGAAGTACTTCTGCGCGACGATGTTGGTCGCCGTC
>JAIBJN010000109.1 GCA_020029595.1 Actinomycetota bacterium
GTCGGATTCACGCCGACCTCTCCGCGGGCCAGAGCGCGCCGGAAGATCGCTCGCAGGGGCATCAGCGTGTTCCGCACCGTGCTCGGATCGAGCCCGTCGGCGCAGAGACGGTCGGCGAAGTCCTGGAGATCCACACGGCGGACTTCTGAGAAGCGCAGGCCGCCGAGCTCGGGGAGGACCCGCGTCACCAGCGCCGCCTCGTAGCCTCGGATCGCCGAGGGCTTGTACCGGTGGCCGCTCCGGTTGCGGATCGCGCCGCTCTTCACGCCCTCGAGCCACGCCTCCCCTGCCTCGCGGAGCGTCCCCGACGAGCCCGCCCGCATCGTCCCCTTGCGGAGCGCGACCTGCGCCTCCGCCCGCCACGCCTTCGCCTCGCCGAGCGTGGCGAAGGTCTTGAACAGCCGCTTGCCCTCGCGGGCGCTCCAGACGCTCGCCTGGTAAGTCGGACGGCATCGGCACGCGCCGCCGGACCGGGAAGGGCAGAGCTTGCCGTGGCGAACGCGGATTCCAGGGCTCACGACGGCCACGCTAACGAGGCCATCGGACGTCGGTGCCACAGTCGCGCCACAGTCAGAACCGGATTTCAGCGCCCTTCAGCGGCCACAACCCGACACGACCCGTGTAAGAAAGAAAGAAAGAAAACCCGCTAGCCATGCGGGTTCCCGGCTTCCAGCGAGGGACAGGGCCGCCAGGACTCGAACCTGGAACCCCCGGTTTTGGAGACCGGTGCTCTGCCAGTTGAGCTACGGCCCTCGGCGAAGAGGCATTGTACCGGGGTGCGCCGGAGGCCCCTCGGAGCGCTCTTCGCCGTCCTCACGGTCGGCTTCGCCGCCATCGGCTTCTTCGCGGCCGAGGCCGGGGGCGCTGCGTGGGTGATCGCGGCGGCGGCGGTCTTCCTCGCCGTCTGGATGGGCGAGCTGGCCCTCAAGATGCTCAGGTAGGAAACCCGCCGATTTCTCGCGAAAGCCTCTTCTCGATTTATCCTCTGCTGCGATGGTGGAGCGGGCTATGGACACACAGGCTCTCTGGCACGAGTTCAAGCGGACGGGCGACCGGTCGCTCCGCGACCGCCTGATCCTTACGTACGCACCGCTCGTGAAGTACGTCGCGGGCCGTCTCGGGAGCGGTCTGCCGGCGCACGTGGAGGAGGGGGACCTCGTCTCGTACGGCCTCCTCGGGCTGATCGGCGCGATCGAGCGGTTCGACCCCGATCGAGACATCAAGTTCGAGACGTACGCGATCGCGCGCATCAAGGGCTCGATCATCGACGAGCTGCGCTCGATGGACTGGGTTCCGCGCTCGGTGCGCGCCCGGGCGCGCGACATCGAGCGGGCGATCGCGCAGCTCGAGGCGAAGCTGACACGCGCGCCGTCCGACGAGGAGATCGCGAACGCCCTCGGGATCACCGAGGAGGAGTTCCAGGATTCGCTGCTCGAGATCTCGCGGACGTCAATCGCGGCGCTCGACGAGCTCTGGGCGAGCTCGTCGCACGGCGGCGACCCGGTCGCCCTCATCGACACGATCGAGGACCCGCTGGCCGCGGAGCCGCAGAGCGCGATGGCGCACACGGAGCTACGCGAGGCCCTCGGCGAGGCGATCGCCCGCCTGCCCGAGCGCGAGAAGCTCGTCGTCACGCTCTACTACTACGAGGAGCTGACCCTGCGCGAGATCGGGGAGGTGCTCGGCGTCACCGAGTCGCGGGTCTCCCAGCTCCATACGAAGGCGATCCTCCGCCTGAAGGCCCGGCTCTCCGCGACGCTCATCCGCGCGACGCAGGACTAGCGGCTAGCCGGGCAGCCACTCGTAGAGCGCGTCCGGCTCGCGCTGCTCGTTCCCGGCCCCGTCCGTCAACTCGACGAGACGAAAGCCGCGCCGCTCGTAGAAGCGACGGGCGCCGCCGTTTCGCTGGAAGACCCAGAGACGGAAGCCGTCAGGCCGCAGCTCCTTTGCCCGCGCGAGGAGCGCGTCGCCGATTCCCCGGTGCTGGAGGTCGGGATGGACGTAGAGGTGATCGAGCATGTCCTCGCCGAGGGCGGCGAAGCCGGCCGGGCGGTCGCCGAGCTCGGCCACCACGACCTCGTACCCGGGAAGCACGACGTCCCGGATCCAGGCTCGAGTCTCGTCGTCGGTGTGCAGGGCGGGGAGGTACGGCATCGCGTCCGCGAGCGCGGCGAGGAACACCTCCGCGACCGCCGGAGCGTCGGCGGGCGAGGCCCCTCGCAGCGCAGGTTCCATGCCGGCATCTTCCCTGCTCGGAGCGAGCAAGTCGCTAAACTCGCCGTCCGTGCCGCCGTTCGAGCCGAGCAAGATCCGCAACGTCGCAGTCGTCGGGCACCGGGGCACCGGGAAGACCTCGCTGGTGGAGGCGATGCTCTTCCAGGCCGGCGCGACGAATCGTCTGGGCTCCGTGGAGGCCTCGACGACGGTCTCGGACTGGGACGAGGACGAGCACCGGCGCCAGATGTCGCTGGCTGCCTCGGTGTGCCACCTCGAGTGGCAGGACCGCAAGATCAACCTCGTGGACACGCCCGGCGACCCCGGCTTCCAGGCCGACACGCTCGCGTCGCTCCGCGTCGTCGAGGGGGCGCTCTTCGCGGTCAACGGCGTCAACGGCGTCGAGGTGCAGACGACTCGCCTCTGGGAGCGCAGCGACAGTCTCGGCCTCTGCCGCGTCGTCTTCGTGACGATGCTCGACCGCGAGCGCGCCGACTTCTTCGTCGCACTCGAGCAGCTCTCGAGCGGGCTCTCCGACCGGTGCGTGGCCGTGCAGATCCCGATCGGGCACGAGCACGAGCTCCAGGGCATCGTCGACCTCTTCCACATGCGGGCCTACATGGATCCCGGGGGCGAGCGGGAGGAGAAGCCCGTCGACATCCCCGACCAGATCGCCGCGCAGGCGGAGGAGTACCGCGTGAAGCTTGTCGAGGCCGTCGTGGAGACAGACGAGGCGATCATGGAGCGCTATCTCGCCGACGAGGAGATCCCCGGGGAAGAGCTCGCCGCGGCTCTCAAGAACGCAGTCGTGGGCGGCGACCTGTTCCCGGTCGCGTGCGGCGTCCCGACGAGGAACCTCGGCACGACCGGCCTCCTCGATCTGCTCGTCGAGGGGATCCCGTCGCCGGCGAAGAAGCCCCTCGAGGTGGACGTCGACGGGGGCGGGCCGGCCGCGTTCATCTTCAAGACGGTGGCCGATCCCTTCGCTGGTCGAATCAACGTCTTCCGCGTCCTCTCGGGCACGCTCTCCTCCGACTCCACGCTCGTCAACTCGCGCACCCGCGGCAAGGAGCGTGTCGGTCAGCTCCTGCTCCTCCAGGGGAAGGAGCACGAGCAGGCGCAAGAGTTCGGCGAGGGCGACATCGGCGCCGTGGCCAAGCTGAAGGAGACGGGCACCGGCGACGTGCTCCTCGCCGAGGACAGGCCCGTCGACCTGGCGCCGCTCGACTTCCCCCAGCCGGTGATGAGCTTCGCGGTCGCGCCGAAGGCCAAGGGGGACGAGGAGAAGATGGCGACGGCGCTCCGGCGACTGCACGAGGAGGACCCCACGCTGACCCTCCGCCGCGACGAGCAGACGGGCGAGCAGCTCCTCGGCGGTCTCTCGCAGATCCACGTCGAGGTGGCGGTCGACCGCCTCAGGCGCCGCTTCGGGGTCGAGGTCGACCTGCACCAGCCGCGCGTCCCGTACCTGGAAACGATCCGCAAGGAGTCGCGCTCGCAGGGCCGCTACAAGAAGCAGACGGGCGGCCGCGGCCAGTTCGGCGACTGCCACATCGTCCTCGAGCCGCTCCCCGAGCTTCCGGCCGGCGGTGGACAAGGGCATCCGAGAGGCGATGACCCGCGGCGAGCTCGCGGGAGCCCCGGTCACGGGCCTCCGCGTCCTCCTCGTGGACGGCTCGTATCACTCAGTCGACTCGTCGGAGATGGCGTTCAAGATCGCCGGCTCCCTGGCGTTCAAGAGCGCCTACGAGAAGGCCGACCCGGTCCTCCTCGAGCCGATCATGACGCTGGAAGCCGCCGTTCCCGACGACAGCGTCGGCGCAGTCAACGGCGACCTCAACTCGCGGCGCGGCCGCTTGCTCGGGATGGAGCCCGCGGGCGCCGGGATGACGACGATCAAGGCCGAGGTGCCGATGGGCGAGATCCTCACGTACTCGCAGTCCCTGACCTCGCTGACGGGTGGACGCGGCGACTACACGCTCGGGTTCCTCCGCTACGAGGAGGTGCCCTCGCACATCGCGCAGAAGATCATGGAAGAGGCGAAGCGCGAGCGCGAGGAGGCGAGAACGTGACGGTCGTCCGCAGGCAGGACGTCCAGCGGACGTGCGCCATCTGCCACCGCACGCTCCTTATGGGCGAGCGGGCAGTGCGCTTCTCGCCGGGCGGGGACGATTGGGTGGACGTCTGCCCGCTCTGCACGACGACGGCTGACGACCACGGCTGGATCAAGGAGGGGAGCCCGACGACGCCGATCTTGCCCGAGACTCGCAGGCGGCGGCGATTCGCCGGGCTCGCCGCGCTCCTCGAGCCGCGGCGAGCGGAGCCGGAGCAGCGCATACCCGAGCCCATGCTCCGTCGCCTCTCCCCGGAAGAGCAGGCCGTGGTCGAGGCCGCGGAGCTCTTCAACGACAGCGCCTACCGGCGCACGATCGCCGGGATCGCCAAGAGCCTGGGCGACGCGCGCGTGAGCCTACTGCCGTTCTCGGGCGTGAACCCGGAGGTCGTGATCACCGTGGCGTGGGACATCTCCTGGTACCAGTACCGAGTCTCTCCGGAGTCCGGTCAGACCGTGCGGTTGGCCGAGCGCGGCTACGAGCTGGACGACCTCGATCCCCGCTTCGCGCAGTGGAACGGGCACCTGGCGGCGGACGGCTACGTCACCCCCGACATCCCTCGGCTCTAGCCAAAGAGCGGGGATGCCGATAGAAACGCGGACGATGATCTACTGCGTCATCCCCCCAGAGCTCGAGGGCGAGCTCTACGAGAAGCTCGTCGAGCACTACAAGGACAACCCGAACGTCGAGGTGATCGTCGACCGGCGCTCCGGGCCCGACCGGCGCCGCAACGGGAGCGGCCCGCCCGCCGGCGAGAAGCGGACGATCCGCGACCGGCGCCGCGCCCGCCCGGGGACGTTCCCGGCGGTCGACCCGCCCGAAGCGGCCTAGCTCGAGGCCGCCGCAGCCCGCAGCCGCAGCATCGCGACGACTCCCAGCGCCGGTCCGGGAGCGAGGAAGGCGAATGCCCAGCGCCACCCGACCGCGTCCGCGAAGAAGGGCATGAGCCAGATCGTCGCCACGGTCAGCGTGAAGCCGACGGCGAGCTGCATCGTCAGCGCCGTTCCGACGTAGGCCTGGTCGGCGTGCTCGGTGACGAGCGTGGAGAACTGCGCCGAGTCGCCGACGACCGTGAAGCCCCAGACCAGGCCGACGAGCAGGACGAGCCAGGCCGGCCCGTCGACGAGAAGCCCGATCAGGAGCGCGCACGTCCCCGAGACGGCCATCATCCCCGCGGTCGTCTCCGGCCGGCCGACGCGATCGCCGAGGAGGCCCCCGACCCAACAGCCGGCCGCACCCGCAGCGATGACGGAGAAGGTCGCGTAAGCAGCCTCGGCGCCTCCCTCGACGGTGGCCGAGAAGAAGACGACGAACCACGCCCACATGGCGTAGAGCTCCCACATGTGCCCGAAGTAGCCGAGGCTGGAGAGGCGGACGCCGCGGTTGGCGAAGACACGGCGCGCCTGGTGCGGGTCGAAGGTCGCCTGCGGGAACGGATAGGGGCCGTCGCGCACGGCCAGCGCGAGGAGCCCGCCGGCGAGGGTGAGGGCGGACGTCGCGTAGACGACCGTGTGCCAGTCCAGGCCGCCGAGGCCGTTGACGAGGTGGGGCAGCGCCGAGCCCAGCGTGAGCGCCCCGACGAGAATGCCGAGGGCGGTCCCGCGCCCGCGCCGGAACCACGTCGCCATCAGCTTGAGCGCCGGCGGGTAGACGCCCGCGAGGAAGAAGCCGGTGGCGAAGCGGAGCGGGATCGCCGCTCCCGCCCCCGAGACGGCGCCGAGGAGCGCGTTCGCCGCCGCGGCCCCGAACGCGCCCGCCAGGATGACGAGCCGCGGCGGGACGACGTCCGCCACGTTGAGGACGCTCGAGATGAGCGCGCCCGCGACGAAGCCGAGCTGGACGGCGATCGTGAGCCACGCGGCCGCGGTGTCGGAGAGCGCCCATTCCTCGCGCAGCTGCGGGACGACCGCGCTCGCCGAGAACCACGTCGTCATGGCGAGGACGAGCGCGGCCGCGAGGAGGGCGAGCGCCCGCCCGCGCCCGCTGGCGTCCGCTAGATCGGCTCGGTCCATACGACTGCCGAGCCGTCGAGGACGACCGTTCCCTCCTGGTTCACGATCGTGGTGCGGAGCCTCGTGATCGGCTTGTCCTCGCGCGCCTCCAGCACCTCGACCTCGGCAGTGATCTCGTCCCCGGGCCGCACGGGCGCCGTGAAGCTCCAGTCCACGTGCAGGAACACGCTTCCCGGGCCGGGGAGATCCTGGGCCACGACCGCGTTCAGGAGGCCGGTGGTGACGCCGCCCTGGACGATCAGCCCGCCGAACCGCGAGCGCGCGGCCGCCTCCTCGTCGTAGTGGAGCGGGTTGCGGTCGCCCGTCAGCTCCGTGAAGAGCGCGATGTCCTCCCCCCGCACGCGGCGCGTGCGGCTCGCCTTGTCGCCAACCGTCGGCATGCTGCGAAGCCTAGAATCGAAGCCGCCAACACGACAAGGAGCGAGATGGCGACCGCAGCGACAGAGACTTCGAAGAACTACATCGGGGGCGAGTGGGTCGACGCCACCGGCGAGGACACGTTCGACACCGTTAACCCCGCGAACGGCGAGACGCTCGGGACCTTCCCGCGCTCGTCGGACGCCGACGTCGACCGCGCCGTCGAGGCGGCGAAGGAGGCGTTCGAGAGCTGGCGGCTCGTGCCCGCGCCGAAGCGCGCCGAGATCCTCTTCCGCGTCGCCCAGCGGTTCATCGACCGCAAGGACGAGCTCACCGAGCTGACGGTCCGCGAGATGGGCAAGGTGCGCGCCGAGGCCGGCGGCGACGTCCAGGAAGCGATCGACATGACCTTCTACATGGCCGGCGAGGGCCGCCGCCTCTTCGGCCAGACGACGCCGTCGGAGATGCTGGACAAGTTCCAGATGAGCGTGCGCCAGCCGGTCGGCGTCGTCGGCGCGATCACGCCGTGGAACTTCCCCATCGCCATCCCGAGCTGGAAGATCGCGCCCGCGCTCGTCTGCGGCGACACGGTCGTCTTCAAGCCGGCGCGCGACACGCCGATGCTCGGCGAGCGCTTCGTGGAGATCTTCGAGGAGGCCGGCCTGCCCCCGGGCGTCCTCAACATCGTCCACGGCGGCGGCGAGTCGGTCGGGGAGCGCCTCGTCAAGCATCCGGACGTGCCTCTCATCTCGCTGACGGGCTCTCGCGAGGTCGGGATCAGGACGGCCGAGAACGGCGCGCCGCTCCTCAAGCACATCCACCTCGAGCTCGGGGGGAAGAACGCGATCATCGTCATGGACGACGCGGATCTCGACCTCGCCGTCGACGGGATCATCTGGTCTGCGTTCGGGACCTCGGGCCAGCGCTGCACGGCCGCGAGCCGCGTGATCGCCGGCCAAAGCGTCTACGACGCGCTCTCCTCGAAGCTCGTCGAGCGAGCGGAGATGCTCCGCCTCGGTGACGGCCTCGAGGAGTCGACCGACGTCGGCCCCGTCGTCAACCGCTCCGCGCTCGCGAAGATCCACTCCTACACGGAGATCGGGGTCGACGAGGGCGCGAAGCTCCTCACCGGCGGCGAGGTCGCCACCGAGAACGGGCTCGACAAGGGCTCCTTCTACCGGCCCACGATCTTCGGAGAGGTCGAGCCCGGCATGCGAATCGCCCAGGAGGAGATCTTCGGCCCGACGGTCGCGCTCATCCGCGCCACCGACGTCGACGAGGCGATCCGGGTCGCGAACGGGATCGAGTTCGGGCTCTCCTCCTCGATCTTCACCCGCGACGTGAACAAGGCGTTCAGGGCGATGCGCGACCTGAACGCCGGCATCACGTACGTGAACGCCGGGACGATCGGGGCCGAGGTGCACCTGCCGTTCGGCGGCACGAAGGGCACGGGCAACGGCCACCGCGAGGCGGGGCAGGCCGCGCTCGACTTCTACACGGAGTGGAAGTCGATCTACGTCGATTACTCCGGCAAGCTCCAGCGCGCGCAGATCGACTAGATGGAGGGCCTCCAGAAGGTCAACCTGGCCGAGGGAGCGATCGAGGTGGGGGAGGGCGAGCTCCTCGTCGTCCCGCGCGGCGTCGAGAACCGCCCGGCGGTCGCCGAGGTCGAGATCTGAACCGCAAGCTCGTCGTCTTCGTCCCGCGCGAGGCGCTCGACACGGTCCGCGCGGCGCTCTTCGCCGCGGGCGCGGGACGGATCGGAGACTACGAGCGCTGCTCGTGGTACACGGCTGGCACGGGCACGTACTTCGGGAGTGCGGGGACGTCGCCGACCCTCGGCGAGGCCGGGCGCGAGGAGCGGGTCGCCGAGCTCAGGCTCGAGACGGTGTACCCAGTCGAGCGCGAGGCCGAGGTCGTGCGAGCGCTCCGCGCCGCGCATCCCTACGAGGAGCCGGCGTTCGACCTCTACGCGCTGGTTGACCCGTCGGCGTGAAGGCACGCCTCTTCACGGACGGCGGCGCTCGGGGGAACCCGGGGCCAGCCGCGGCCGCCTATGTGCTCGAGGCCGAGGACGGCACCGTGCTCGCCGCGCACGGCGAGGCGATCGGCGTCGCCACGAACAATGTCGCCGAGTACCGCGCGCTCGTCGCCGGCCTCGCGCGCGCGGGCGAGCTGGGGGTGGACGAGCTCGAGGTGGTCTCCGACTCCGAGCTGCTCGTCAAGCAGATGCGCGGCGAGTACAAGGTGAAGAACGCGGCGCTCCAGGAGCTCTCCCGGCGCGCCGGGCAGCTCGCGCGGGAGCTCGGCTCGGTTCGCTACACGGCCGTCCGCCGCGAGCACAACGAGCTGGCCGACCGCCTCGTCAACGAGGCGCTGGACGAGGCGCAGCGTTGAGACCCGGCAGGTGGCATGCTTCTCCCGAAAGGGAGCGGAGAAGATGGTCCTG
>JAIBJN010000110.1 GCA_020029595.1 Actinomycetota bacterium
GGCACGAGGACGTCGCCGTCCTCGCGGGCGGTCTCGGCGTCTGGGCGGGCCCGCTGCGCACCGGCGAGGAGGAGGTCGAGCCGGCGGAGTTCGTCCCCCGTGCACGGGCGAGCGACACGATCGAGGCCGACGAGCTCGCCTCCCGCCTCGGCGACGGCCGGCTCACCATCGTCGACGCGCGGCTCCCGGAGCGTTACCGAGGCGAGGTCGAGCCGATCGATCCCGTCGCAGGCCGCATCCCGGGCGCGCGCAACGCGCCTTTCCCCGAGGAGCTTCCGCCGGACCTCGTCGGGGCCGACCAGATCGTGGCCTACTGCGGCTCCGGGGTGACGGCGTGCGTCGTCCTCCTCCGGCTTGCGCAGGCAGGCCGCGACGACGCGAGGCTCTACCCCGGCTCGTGGAGCGACTGGTGCGCCCGCGGGCTCCCCGCGGAAACGGGCTAGCTCTCCGGGTGGGGCACGGACTCGTCCGACTGGAAGAGCCGAACCTCGTTGCCCTCCGTGTCGTGGCAGGTGGACATCCAGCCGACGCCGGGGATCGGCATCTTGTCCTCGGCCTGCCCGCCCAGCTCTCGCACTCGCGCGATGTGGGCCTCGACGTCGTCGGTGTCGAAGTAGACGATCGGGCCGGGCTCCCGGCCATCGCTCTTGTAGATCGCGCCGCCGGGATCGCCCCCGGCCTTGGTCATGCGGTAGTCGAAGGGCCCCTCCCAGCCCCTGGAACGACCAGCCGAAGAGCTCCTCGTAGAAGCGCTGCGCCCGGTCGACGTCCTCCGCCGGGAGCTCGAAGTGCACGAGACGTCCCGCCATTCAACTGCTCCTTTCCTCGAGGATCACTGGAGCTCTACGTGGGTCACGTCCCAGAGTCTGTCGCGCTAGTCGAGACGGCGACACTCCCGGCGCTCCGACCGGGGAATGCTCTCGGAAAGGTTTGGCACGCCCTACTGCGGCGTTGCGGCAAAAACGCGCCACGCCCCAGGGACGCCCGTTAGGACGTGCTCCCCGCGATCCTCGAACTCAAGTCCGGAACCGGCGACGAGATCCTTCACCGTCTGCGAGACAAGCACCTCGGAGGGGCTGGCCATGGCCCCTATGCGGGCCCCAATGCTCACGGCGATGCCCCCAACCTTGCCGCCGATCATCTCGACCTCGCCAGTGTGGAGACCGGCCCGGACCTCGATCCCGAGCGGCCTCACCGCCTCCGCGGCCGCCTCGGCGCAACGCACGGCACGCGCGGGCCCGTCGAAGGAGGCGAAGAACCCGTCACCGGCGGTGTCGATCTCCCTGCCGCGGTAGCGGGCGAGGAGCGCGCGCACGGTCGAGTGGTGGCTCTCGACGAGATCGCGCCAGCCCGCGTCCCCTAGCTCGGCCACCTTCTCCGTCGAGCCGACGATGTCGGTGAAAAGGACCGTCGCGAGCACTCGGTCGAGGTCGGCCTCCTCGGCCCGCACGCTCGCGAGGAAGCGCTCGACTTCGCGGACGACCGCGTCCGGATGGGCTGCCCAGGGGAAGTAGTCGACCCCTGGTACGTCCACGAGTCTCGCGGTGCGGATGCGCGAGGCGAGGTACCCGCCGGCCTGAACATCCCACGGGTCCTCTGTCCGGCAGAGCACGAGCGTCGGGACCTGAATCGTCGCGAGGATGCCGCGGACGTCCGTCTGGCCGAAGCGCCAGCCGTCTGCGAGGCAGCCGCCCGGCGTGACCGACACCCGTGAGTACTTGATGCACCACGCGAGCTCGCGCTCGTCGGCCGTGAGCGATGGGTTGTGCCTCCGCCACCACTCCTCGGGGGGGCCACGACAGATCCGCTCGCTCGTCTCCTCGAGCTCCTCGTCGGTCCGGCCCCAGGGAATCTCGTCCGACTTCCTCCACGTCGGGTCCGCGTCGTAAAGGATGAGGGCGGCAACGCGGTCCGGGTAGGTGGCCGCGAAGGGCATGGCGATGAAGCCGCAGTCGCCTGTGGCACAGAGCGCCGGCCGTTCACACTCCGCCGCATCGAGCACCGCGCGCAGGTCGTCGACGAGCGTCTCGATCGGAGGGATGTCCGCGGGCGTGAACCGCTCGGAGCATCCGAGGCCGCGCCGGTCGGTCACGATCAGGCGGGAGAAGCGGGACAGCTGACGGAGAAAGCGGGCGCACGCCGCATGCTCCCAGTTCAAGACGACATTCGACAGGACGCCCTGCAGGTAGACGAGGTCGACCGGGCCGTCTCCCACGACCTGGTAGGCGAGCGAGTCGTCGCCGTTCCACGCATAGCGGGTCTCCGGCTGTTCCACCCCCACATCGTCGCGCACGACTCTCTTGGACGGCAAGCCCGGCACAGTCACCTGTCCCCGCACGGACGACTCCATAGCGGTTTCCGGTGATGTTCCGCCGCGTGTCGCTAATTGCCAGGATCGCGACGACCCGTTTCCTCGGCGGTCACCCCGTTGCTCGCGCATCCATCCGGTCGCGCTCTGATGCATGATCACCTTCCCGTGAAGGACGACGAACAGGCGCATGCTCTCCGTCGGTGCAGCGTAGTGACCGCGCTCGCCGTCCTCCTCTGCCTCGCGGCCCTGTCCTGCGGCGAGGAGGCGGCGCCGCAAGGCCTGATCGCCTTCTCTCACGGAGTCGGAGACGACCTCTTCGTCATGTCCCTGGCCGATGGACGCATCCGCAGCGTCACCTCGATTCGCGGAGGGCAGTTCGATCCAAGCTGGTCTCCCGACCGCAAACGGCTCGTCTTTCGTGACTCTCGCGCCGGAGTGAACCGAAACGACGAGATCTACGTGATCAACGCCGACGGCTCGGGCGCCCGGAACCTCACGCGCGAATCGGCGAACGACTGGTCTCCCGCATGGTCTCCTGACGGCCAGACAATCGTCTTCGCATCCCAGCGATCCGGGCAGCTGGCCCTGTGGGCGATGAGGCCGGACGGGTCGGAAGTCCGTCGGCTGACAGATGGCGTGGACGAGTATCCGGCGTGGTCTCCGGACAGCGGGCAGATCGCGTTCGGGCGAGGTCTTCCCCTCTCCGACATCTGGGTTGCTGACCGAGACGGGTCGCACGTGCGGCAACTGACGAGCGACCCGGACCCGGAGTGGCTTCCGGCCTGGTCACCCGATGGCCGGGAGATCGCCTACGTCCGTGGCTTCGAAGGCCACGGGACGATCTGGGTCATGGCGGCGGACGGGTCCGGCCAGCGGCAGCTGACACGGGGCCACGACGACATGGCACCCGACTGGTCCGGGGACGGGGAGTGGCTCGTGTTCAGCAGGCGGGGAACGCTCAACACGATGCGCAAGGACGGTGAAGAGGTGCAGAGCCTCGACGTTGAGGGCCTTCTCGCGGACTGGGCGCCGTCCCCCGGGTAAGGCAGCTCGAGGAGATCCACTTGATCGCGCTGCTGCGGGCGGGCGGGGAGACGAATAATGAGGTCGGGTGATCCCCACCCTTCGCGCGCGAGAACTACGACAGCGTCCTGCTCGCCCGCTCCGGGGCCGGCAAGAGCTACCTGGCCAAGCTGGAGCTGCTGCGCCTGCTCTTCCGCGGCGTCCAGGTGTTCGTGATCGATCCGGAGGATGAGTATCCTTCCGGCGAGATCCAAGCAGGGGGGCTGAATGAAGACCAAGGGAATCCGCATCTGGCTGATCGCGCCTGCGCTCGTGGCTGTGGGGCTCTTGTCGATCACGAGTTTCGCGATGGCGTCCGACCATGGCAGCGGTCTGGCCGACGCCAGGAGAGCGACGGCTCGCTTCCACGACCTCGAGGTTGCGCAGGCCGCCGGTCACACGGTCGTCGTCCAGGACGTCTTCGGCGCCACGTGCATCGCCCAGCCGGGCGAGGGAGCGATGGGCGTGCACTACTTGAATCCGGCGCTCGTCGACGACGCCGTCAGCGCGACCTCGCCCGAGGCGCTCGTCTACGAGCCGAGGAAGCACGGACGGCTCAAGCTCGTCGCGCTCGAGTATCTCGTGTTCCAGGAAGCCTGGGACGCAACGCATTCCGAGCCACCATCGCTGTTCGGGGAGGAGTTCATGCTCAACAACGGGAGCCGCTATGGGCTTCCTCCCTTCTACGCTCATCACGCCTGGATCTGGAAGCACAACCCGAGCGGGATGTTCGCACCCTGGAATCCCAGGGTGCACTGCGACTAGCAAGTCACACGGAAGGAGAGGCCCGCGTGCCGCGGGCCTCTCCACTACGCCTGCGTAATCGCACGTCAGTGCGCGTGCGCTTCGGCCGCGCGGTTGCCGGACGGGGGCAGGCAGGACGTCTGCCTACCCCTGCGCCCGCTCGGCACGACGCTCGCGTACCGAGGGTGCGATCCTGGTGCTCGAGCCCAGGCGTTTGGTTCGTCCGGCCTCTAGAGGTCGATCGTGGGAACGTCCATCCCCAGCTCTTCCGCCTTCTGGTAGACGGCGATCGCAACCGCAAGGTCCTGCACGGCCAAGCCGGTTGAGTCGAAGATCGTGATGTCGCTTTCAGATTGACGACCCTCGGCCTCGCCGGTGAGGACGTCTCCGAGCTGGGTCACGTCCTCGCGGCCGAGTAAGCCAGCCTCGACCGCACGGGCCAGGTCGCCCGCATGGCTCGCTTGATCCCACTCGTCACAGAAGAGGCGGACGCGCGGCTCAGGAGGAAGTAGTCCACTAGTTGCTGACTTCTCCCATTCGTCGACGACGACCCGGGCGCGCAGAAGTTCCTCCACGGCGATCTCCGCCTTCCCGGGACCGTCGGCGCCCACGAGGCTGACGTGCTGCCCGGGCCGGAGGCTGCCCGGCGGGAAGAGGATCTCCCGGCCGGGCGTGACCGTGGCGACGACGTCCGCGGCGAGGGCCTCCTCGGGCGACCCGGCCGCGCCCGCCCCCAGCTCCCCGGCGACCTGCGCGACCCGCGCGGTGTCGGCGTCCCAGAGGAGCACCTCCTGGCCGCGGGCGAGGAACGTCCGGGCGACGGCCCGCCCGTTGACGCCGCAGCCGATCACAGCCGCGGGACCGTTCCCGGCCGCCAGCGTCTCGGCCGCGAGGACGGCGGCGGCGCCGGTGCGAAGCGCTGTCAGGGCGCCCGCGTCGAGTTGTGCGAGCAGCCGCCCGTCCGTCGCGTCGGAGAGGAGGACGATGCCGCTCACCGTCGGCAGGCCGCGCTCCGGGTTCCCCGGGAAGGAGGTCACCCACTTGAGCACGGCGTAGCCGCCCCCGCGCGCGGGCATGGCCCTGAAGTCCCCGTGGGGAGGCACGGCGACGTACACCTTGGAGGGCATGAGCCACTCGCCGCGGGCGTGCGCGACGAACGCGTCGCGGGCGGCCTCGACCGCGTCGCCGGGGTCGACGGCCGCGTAGACGTGGCGTGCTGCGAAGACGGGGATGCTCATGTAAGGGCCGAGCACACGAGAAGCGCGCGTATCCTAGGCGGCCGTGAAGGTGACCGTCTGTGACGTCGGGCCGCGCGACGGCCTCCAGAACGAGCAGGCGG
>JAIBJN010000055.1 GCA_020029595.1 Actinomycetota bacterium
GGCTGCGGAGCCTGACGTCCTGAGCCGCCGGGCGGCGCTCGAGGCCCACGCCGCCGACACCTCCGCCTGCACGCGCTGCCGTCTCGCCGAGGGGCGCACCCAGGTTGTCTACGGCGTCGGCGACCCCGACGCCGACCTCATGTTCGTGGGCGAGGCGCCCGGCTTCCACGAGGACAAGCAGGGCTACCCGTTCGTGGGCTCCGCCGGAAAGCTCCTCGACCGGCTGCTCGAAGGGATCGGCCTGTCCCGAGGGGACGTGTACATAGCGAATGTCATTAAATGCAGGCCCCCCGGGAACCGCGATCCGATGCCCGACGAGATCGAGGCGTGCGAGAGCCACCTCTTTCGCCAGCTCGAGCTCATCCAGCCCAAGCTCGTGGCGACGCTCGGCAACTTCGCCACGAAGCTTCTCTCCGGGAAGCCGACCGGGATCACGCGTGTCCACGGACGCCCCCAGGAGGCGCTCGTCGGCGGCCGACCCGTGACGCTCTACCCGATCTACCACCCGGCCGCGGCGCTCTACACGCCCGCGATGCTGAAGACGCTCGAGGAGGACTTCAGCCGCATCCCAGATCTTCTGGCGGGCGCTGCGACGATCGTGGCGGCGCCTGAGGCGCAGGTGATCCAGTTCCCCGCGCCGCCGTCGCCTGCCGTCGCGGCGCCCGCGTCTCCCGAAGAGCAACTCGGCCTCTTCTAGGCAAGATGTTCGGCCGGTGTTCGGCGTGCGGTGATCGCCGGTCGAGCATCGGGGAACGGAAGCCGGGGCCCGCTCGTTAGCCATTCCAGGCGACACGAGGGAGGACTAGATGAGGATCGCGGTGATCGGACGGGGGAACGTCGGCGGAGGCCTTGCCAGGCTGTGGCGCGCTGCGGGGCACGACGTGGACGAGTTCGGGCGAGACGGCGGCGATGCGACCGGCGCGGAGGCCGTGCTGCTGGCGGTCCCGCCGCCGGCGATCGCGGAGGCGCTCGAGTCCGTACCGCGGCTGGAGGGGATTCCCGTGATCGACGCGACGAACGCGCGGGGCGGTCGCCCGGACGGGTTCGAGTCGCTCGCCGAGTACGTGAAATCCCTGACCGGCGGGCCCGTGGCGAAGGCGTTCAACGCCAACTTCGCGAGCCTCTACGAGCGCCTCGGGGAGGCGCGCTCCCGCCCGAGCATGGTCTACGCGGCCGACGACGAGGCGCGGGAGGTCACGGAGCAGCTCATCGGCGATGCCGGGTACGAGCCCGTTTCCGCGGGCGGTCTCGAAGCGGCTCGCGCCGTCGAGGACTTCCTCGGCGTTATCTTCGCGGTCGCGCGGGCGGGTACCGGCCCCTTCGTGTACCGGTTCGCCCCGCCGGAGTCCCTCTAGGCTACGCGGATGGTCGAGCTCGAGTCGTCCTCGCCGGAGGAGACCGAGCGCATCGGCGCGGCGGTCGCGCGCGAGCTCGAGCCGGGCGACGTCGTCACGGTCTCGGGGGAGCTCGGGACGGGCAAGACGACGTTCGTGCGCGGCGCCGCCCGGGCGCTGGGCATCACCGGCCCGGTGACGAGCCCCTCGTACATGATCGGCCATCGCTACCCGGGCGACCCCGACGTCTCGCACCTCGATCTTTACCGCTTCGAAGGCATGTCCGACGCGGAGTGGGGTGACCTCGAGCGGTACTTCGAGGAGGCCGTCGTGTTCGTCGAGTGGCCCGAGGCTGGGGAGGGATTCCTCCCGCCGGCGCGGGTTCGGGTCCGGTTGCGGCACCGTGGGGACACGCATAGACTGGTCGTTCTCGAAAGCTTCGAAAAAGCCCTGGAAATACGCGTATCCACAGGTGCTGATCCTCGCGCTTGACACCGCCACGGATGTGGCGACGGTCGCGCTCGCCCGGGACGACGAGGTGCTCGGAGAGCGTGCCTCGCGGGCCGTCCGCGTGCTCGAGGACGTCGAGGTGCTCATGGGCGAGGCGGATCTCCGCGCCGCCGACCTCGAGGGAATCGCCGTCGGGACGGGACCGGGGAGCTACACCGGCCTGCGGATGGGCCTGATCACCGCCCGCACGCTCGCCATCTCCCTCGGCGTGCCCGTTGCGGGCGTCTCGACGCTCGACGCGCTCGCGGCGGGTGCGCCCGGAGCGACCCCGGTCGTCGACGCCAAGCGCCGCGAGGTCTTCACGCTCGTCGAGAGCGAGCCGCATTGCCTTGCCGCCGCCGATCTCGAGGTCGAGCCGGGTCGAGCCTACGTCGGGGACGGTGCGGTGCGCTACCGCGACCTGATCGAGGAGCGCGGTGGCGTCGTTCCTCCCGACGACGCCGGGGAGCACGTCCCCTGGGCCCGCCACCACGCGCGCCTCGCGCGCGACTTCGGGCCGGGGGAGGCGACCGACCCCATCTACCTGCGGGCTCCCGACGCCGAGAGGGCGCTCCGCCGATGATCGACGTCGAGCAGGTCCGCGTCGACATCCGGCGCCTGACGCTCGGGGATCTCTCCGACATCGAGCGGATCGAGCAGCGGGTCTACCCGACTCCCTGGTCGCGCTCGATGTTCGCGGGCGAGCTCGCCAAGCCGTCGTCGGTCTGCCTCGGCGCCTTCGAAGAGGACGGCCGGCTCTCCGGCTACCTGATCGTCTCGCGCTACGTCGACGCATGGCACGTGATGAACGTCGCCGTCGACGACGGCCGGCGGCGCTCGGGGGTGGCGAGCCGGCTCCTCGACTCCTTCTTCGAGCTGACCGCCGAGGACGTGCACCGCGGCTACACGCTCGAGGTGCGCACCTCGAACAAGGGAGCGATCGCCCTCTATGAGTCGTACGGGTTCGAGGCGAGCGGCGTGCGCCGAGGCTACTACACCGACAATCGAGAAGACGCGCTGATCATGTGGAAGGATCCCATCCGCACGCGTGAGGCAGCCGATGGGTAAGAAGGGGGCCCGCGGGGGGAAACATGGTTTCCCCCGCGTTGAATCGAGAAGACGCGCTGATCATGTGGAAGGACCCGATTCCCGAGGGCGGCGGGTGATCCTCGGGATCGAGACGTCCTGCGACGAGACCGCCGTCGCGCTCGTGACGCAGGACGGCGAGGTGCGCTCGAACGTCGTCGCCTCGCAGGCGGAGCTCCACGCGCGCTACGGCGGCGTCGTGCCCGAGGTCGCGTCGCGCCGCCACCTCGAGCTGGTCGGCCCCGTCCTCTCGGAGGCGCTCGAGCGCGGGAAGGCCACGCTCGACGAGGTCGAGGCGGTTGCGGTGACGCGGGGTCCCGGCCTCATCGGGGCGCTCCTCGTGGGGCTCTCGGCGGCGAAGGCGCTCGCCTGGTCGCGCCGGCTCCCGCTCATACCCGTCGACCACCTGCACGGGCATGTCGCCTCGCTCTACCTCGAGCCGGGCGCACTGGAGCCGCCGTTCCTCTGCCTACTCGTGAGCGGAGGGCACACGCTGCTCCTCGACGTGCGGGCACGCTCCGGCTACCACGTGGTCGGGACGACCCTCGACGACGCCGCCGGCGAGGCCTTCGACAAGGGCGCGCGCCTGCTCGGGCTCGGCTACCCGGGCGGTGCGGCGCTCGACCGGAAGGCGCGCGACGGCGACCCGGACGCGTATTCGTTCCCCGTGGCCCGCGTCCCCGGCTTCGACTTCTCCTTCTCGGGCCTGAAGACCGCCCTCCTCTACGTCGTCCGCGATCTCCCGGCCGACGAGCTCGAGCGTCGGCGCGCCGATCTCGCCGCCTCGTACCAGCACGCGATCGTGCGCGCGCTCGTCGAGCGCACCCGCGCTGCCGCGATGGAGCTCGGGGGACAGCCGATCGCGGTCGTCGGGGGAGTTGGGGCGAACTCCGAGCTGCGGGCCGCACTCGCCGACGCCACCCTTGCGCCGCTGCCGCTCTGTACCGATAACGCTGTCATGATCGCCTCGGCCGCACGGTATGCGCCCGCTATCCCGTTTCCCCAGTATCTTGCGCTGGATGCGTATGCCACGGCGGCCTGAGGCGATGCGCGCTGCGGCGCTGGCGGCGCTCGCGCTCGTGGCGACGCTGCTTGCCCTCGCAGGCACCGTTGAGGGCGCCGGCGACACGCTCGCCCGCACGGCCGCGCGTGCCTGGCACGGCGTGTTCGGCGACCGGCCGCAGCCCGCGCCGGAACAGAGGCAGCGCGTGCTCGTCGTCCTCTCCTCGCCGTCGCTCGCCGACCGCGTCGCCGCCGCAGAGGAGACGCCCTCGGCCGAGGAGCAGCAGGAGTGGACCGCCGAGGCGGAGGGCGCGCAGCAGCTCCTTCTCGCGGGCCTGCGGGAACGGGGGATCCGCCTCGCCCGCGACCAGGTCTTCACGCGCACGTTCAACGGCTTCTCGGCACTCGTGGGCGCCCGGGCCCTGGCCGAGCTCGAGCGCGCCCACGACGTCGCCGGCGTCTACCCGGTGCGGACGGTCTACCCGGCGTCGCCCACAGCGGAGGCGCTCGCCGGCGGCAATCTCCAACCCGCGCAGAAGCGCCGGGCGGAGATCGCTCTCCCAGGCTTTACCGGGAGCGGCGTCACGATTGCGCTCCTGGACACAGGCGTCGACCGGCGGCATCCCCTTCTGCGCGGGCGCGTCGTCCTCGGCTACAACGTCGTCGACGGCGACCGCAGCGTCGTGCCCGCGGCGAAGCCCGGCGACCCCGGTGTGGTGGAAGCGCACGGGACCCGCATGGCGGGACTCCTCGTCGGCGGTGAGGGGCCGGCAGGACTCCAGGGAGTCGCGCCGGGGGCCAAGGTGCTCCCGATCAGGGTGATGGGGTGGCGGCAGACCGCCGAGGGAGGCTGGGCGGTTCTCGGCCGCGGAGACCAGCTGCTTGCGGGCCTAGAGCGCGCCGTCGACCCGGACGGCGACGGCGACGTGGACGACGGCGCGGCGATCGCTCTCGTCGGTGGAATTCAGCCCTACGCCGCCTTTGCGGACAGTCCCGAGGCCCGGGCGACGGCCGGCGCGGCCCGGCTGGGGACGCTCGTGGTGGCGCCCGTCGGGAACGACGGTCGCCCCGGCCCAGGCTTCGGCAGTGTGGCGGGCCCGGCGGCGGCGCCGGAGGCGCTCGCGGTTGGGGCTCTCGACGCCCGCCGTGAGGTGCTCCAGGCGAAGGCCGAGCTTCGCGTCGGCTCCGACACCGTGCTCGAGGATTCCGTTCGCGTCCTCGGCGCCGTCGGGCCGCGGACTCCGCTCCGCTTCCACGTCGCCGCCGTGGCCGGCCCGACGCTCGCGGAGCCGACCAGGCCGGAGTCGGCCCAGGCGGAGGGAGATGAGCTGGGCGACTTCTTCGACACGAGCGGCGTCAGCCTCGTCGCCGGCAAGGCCGCGCTCGTGACGGCCGAGAACGGCGCCGTCGAGCGCCGGGTCCGCAACGCCGCCGAAGCCGGGGCCGCGGCCGTGCTCGTGTCCGGGACGAACCTGCCGGCCGGCGCGCTCGACCTCGAGGGCGGGGTCGCGGTGCCGGTCGTCGCGGTGCCGGCCGAGGCCGGCCAGGAGGCGCTCGCGGCCGCTCTCGCGGGCGGGCAGAGCGTCCTCGAGCTCTCCGGAGCCGAGACCCTTCCGAACTCGGCTCTCATGGAGGTGGCGCCGTTCTCCTCCGGCGGCGTCTCCTTCGACGGACGGGTGAAGCCCGACCTCGTCGCGCCCGGAGTCGGCCTCGCGACCTCGGATCCAGGAGAGGGCTACGCGACCGTGACCGGCTCGAGCGCCGCCGCCGCCGTGGTCGCCGGCGCTGCAGCCCTCGTCGCGGAGGCACGGCCGACGCTGTCGGCGCTCGAGCTCAGGAGCGCGCTCGTCGGGAGCGGCGGGCGTCTGCGCCGCGCCGGCCTCCCGCTGCCGGTGACGGCCCAGGGCGGTGGTCTCGTCGACCCGACTCACGCTGCCACCGCTGAGCTCACGGTCGAGCCCGCCACGCTGGCCTTCGGTCGGGCGGAAGGGCCGGACTGGAACGCGACCCGCACGCTGACCGTCCGCAACGTCTCCAGCCGGCCGCTGACGGTCGGCTTCGGACTCCTCCCCGACGACTCGGCCACGCCGCCGCTCGCCTTCTCGGCGGGGCCGGCGCAGCTTTCCCTCGAGCCGGGGGCTTCCGCCGAGGTGACGATCGGCGTCGCCGCCGACGGGGAGATGCCCGCTGGCGCCGGCGGAGTCGTCGTCGTCTCCGCCGAGGGCGCCCAGCCCGTGCGCGTTCCCTGGGCGATCGTCCGTCGTGAGGCCGAGCGGGCTCCGCTCGTCGGAGACGTCCAGCTCTCGCACCACGAGTTCTCGCCTTCAGACGCGGCGCCGGTCGTCCTCGCCTTCCGCGCGGGCCGCGTCGACCGTGTCGCGGACGGCGAGATGATCGAGCCCGTCGGCGTCCTCGAGCTCGAGCTCTGGACGGCCGACGGACAGCGGCTCGGCGTGCTCGCGCGCCTGCGCGACGTGCTCCCGGGCCGCTACGCGTTCGGCCTCACCGGCCGGGGGCCGCACGGGCGGATTCTCTCCGACGGCGTCTACGTCCTCCGCCTGCGCGCGTATCCCGTCGACGGGGACGACGGAACGCAACCCTCGACGGCCGAGGCCGTCTTCACGATTCATCGTTAGATGCGAGGAGGTCATAGGTGACCACGCTTGCGGCACCCACTCCCACGCACCTGAAGGAGGACCCGTGGGAGATGGCTCGCAGCCAGTTGCGCCGCGTCGCCGAGCTGATCGAGCTGGACGACGCGATGCTGAACGTCCTCTCGGAGTGCAAGAAGGCGGTCGTCGTCTCCATCCCGACGCGGATGGACGGAGGCGGCGTCGAGGTCTTCGAGGGCTTCAGGGTCAACCACAACGTCGCGCGCGGGCCCTCGAAGGGCGGGATCCGCTACCACCCCGGGGTCACGCTCGAGGAGACGAAGGCGCTCGCGATGTGGATGACGTGGAAGTGCGCCCTCATGGGTCTGCCCTTCGGGGGTGCCAAGGGAGCCGTCGTCTGCGACCCGAAGAGCATGTCCCTCGGCGAGCTCGAGCGCATGACGCGCCGCTACACGACGGAGATCATCAACCAGATCGGTCCCGAGATGGACATTCCGGCGCCGGACGTCGGCACGAGCCCGCGGGAGATGGCGTGGATCTTCGACACGTACTCCATGAACAAGGGCTACTCGGTGCTCGGCGTCGTCACGGGGAAGCCGCTCCAAGTCGGCGGCTCGCTCGGGCGCGTCGAGGCCACCGCCCGGGGCGCCGCGTTCGTGATGCGCGAGGCACTTCGCAAGCTCGACCAGCCCGTGCGGGGTCGGCGGATCGCCATTCAGGGGTTTGGGAACGTCGGCCGGAACCTCGCCAAGATCCTCGCCGGCGACGGCGCCCTGATCGCCGCACTCTCGGACTCGGCTGGCGGCGTCTTGAATGCCGCGGGCATCGACGTCGACAGCGCTATCGCACACAAGGCGGAGCACGGCGTCCTGAGCGGCCTTCCCGGCACCGAGCCGGTCACCAACGACGAGCTCGTGCTGGTGGACTGCGACGTGCTCGCCCCGTGCGCGCTCGAGCACTCGCTGACGGCTGAGAACGCCGATCGTGTGAAGGCGGCGATCGTCGTCGAGGGTGCCAACGGCCCCGTGACCCCGGCGGCCGACATGATCCTCGAGGACCGCGGCGTGCTCGTTCTCCCCGACGTCCTCGCCAACGCGGGGGGCGTCGTCGTCTCCTACTTCGAGTGGGTGCAGGGTCTCCAGGAGTACTTCTGGAAGGAGTCGGAGGTGAACGCGAAGCTCAACGACATCGTCACGGGCGCGTTCGCCGAGACCTGGCGGCTGCACGAGGAGCGGTCCGTCTCGCTGCGCGAGGCGGCCTATGCCCTTGCCGTCGGCCGCGTCGCCGAGGCGACGACGACCCGCGGCCTCTATCCCTAGCCCGATGGGCGCGCACGTGGTCACGCTCTACCACGCGCAGGGCTGCCACCTCTGCGAGAGCGCCCAGCGGGTCCTGGCCACGGTTCGCGCTGAGGTCGCCTTCGAGCTCGACGAGGTGGACATCACCGGCGACCCGGAGCTCGAGCGCCGCTACCGCGAGCGCATCCCCGTGGTCGCCGTCGACGGCGAGGAGGCCTTCATGCACTTCGTCCACCCGGACGGCCTGCGGCGGCGACTCGCGGGTTGACGGGAGGCAGGAGGGGAACTGCGCCCACGACGCCGGGGCGTCGTTATCCTGTCCATCCCATGGCCGTACGAATCGCGAGTGACGGGGGCTCGAGGACGGGTGATCGGCTGACGGTCGGCGTCGCGGCGCGTCTCTCTCAGTACCTCCGAGTCCTGACGCAGGCGCGCAAGATGGGCAAGGACCGCATCTCCTCGCAGGAGATCAGCGAGTACACGAACATCAACGCGACCCAGATCCGCCGCGACCTCTCCGCCTTCGGGAAGTTCGGCAAGCGGGGAGTCGGCTACAACATCGACAGCCTGATCGCGGAGATCCGCAAGATCCTGCGGACCCAGGGCCAGCACAACATCGCGCTCTTCGGGGCGGGCCGGCTCGGGCAGGCGATCGCGAGCTCGACGATCTTCGCCGACCACGGCTTCAACATCGCCGGCGCGTTCGACAACGACCCGGCGAAGGTCGGCGAGCCGATCGGAGGAACGACGATCTCCGGGTACGACGAGCTGCGCGAGCTCATCCGCGAGAAGAACATCATCGTCGCCGTCCTCGCTGTCCCGCCCGACGCGGCGCAGCAGGTCGCCGACGAGGTCGTCGACGCCGGCGTCAAGATCATCTTCAACTACACCGAGGCGCTCCTAGACGTCCCGCACGACGTCGCGGTGCACACGACGAGTCCGGCCGTCGAGCTCCTCTACGCGCTCTACTTCTACCTCACCTAGCCCCGGCTGCGAGCCCGTCCGTTCGGCCAGTAGACGCCGCGCTTCCGTGGACGCACCTTGCGTTCAGGGGGCCGGGAATGCGCTTCGCAGACGGGAGCTCGGTGCGGCGGCTGCTCCGTGAGGAGGCGTCGTCCGAGCGCCTGAGCCCGCGGCTGGTGGAGTTGGCCTTCGTCCTTCCCTTTGCCGCGACCCTCGGACTCGGGCTCGCAGCACTCCACCCGCCCCTCTTCCACGCCCTCGTCGTCGAGGACGGCCCGGTCGAGTGGGCCGGCACGGCCGCATACGCCGGGGTCTCCTTTCTCGCCGCGCTCCTCGCCGTCGGCCTCGCCCGCGCGGGCCGGCACGCCCACGCGGCGGGCGCGCTTCTGCTCTCGCTCGGGTGCCTCTTCATCGTCGGGGAGGAGCTCTCCTGGGGCCAGCGAGTAGCTGGATGGGAGACGCCCGCCGGGCTCCGGGGCGCCAACGTCCAGGACGAGACGACCGTGCACAACGTCTCCGGCGTGGACGAGGCCTTCCGTGTCGCCCTGCTGGTCGTGGGCATGTACGGCTCCTGCGCCTGGCTGGTCGGCCGCAGACGGGCGTGGCGGACCGAGATGCTTGTCGTCGTGCCGCCGCTCTTCCTCGCCTCCCTCTTCGTCGTCCCGCTCGCCTACTACGGCGTCCGGCTGGCTCTCCTCCGCTCGCCGAGCTACGCGGTGGCGAAGTTCAGCGAGCTCCCCGAGCTCCTGGTCGCCTCCGGCCTGCTTGCCGTCCTCGTCCTCTCCTGGCGGCGGCTGCGCGCCGGTCGGTCTACCTGACGTAGACGGCGACGTCCCCGGCCGGGCGGCCGAGGAGTGCGGCGCGAACGTCCGCGAGCGCTCCCTGCGCCGTGACGGAGCCGCCGGGGTCAACGACGGCCGGGATGCCTTCGCGCCGCAGGAGGTTGACGACCTCGGCGGCGGGGCCCTCGACGCTGCGAACGAGCTCGCCGGCGTGAGCGGCCTCAGGAGCAGCCTCCTCGACGCCGCCAGAGTCTTCGGCCTCCGCCTGCATCTCCGCCGCCGTCGCGGCCCCCTCTCGTGCCGCCTCGTCTGCGTCGCCTCCGCCCCCGAGCTGAGTGCCGCCGAGGACGAAGACGCCCACGAGCGCCGCCGCGGCTGCGACAGGCGCGGCGATCACGAGCGCGCGCTTCAGCGGCCGGAAGGAGCGACGGGGCTCGCGGCGCTCGGGGAGCGCAGCCAGGATCTCACGCCGTCGCTCCTCCGGGAGCTCGAGGAGTGGCGAGGCCCGGAGGGCGCCGCGGCCGGCCTCGAGCCGCCGGACGTGTTGCGAGCAGGACCGGCACGCGACGAGGTGCTCGGCGACCTCCTGCCGCTCGTCGGCGGAGAGCTCCTCCTCCACGAAGGAGAGCAGCTCGAGCTCGTTCGGATGCTTCTCGGCCATCACGTCTTCGACTCCGTTTCCTCCACGGCGGTTCCCAGACGTTCCGCCAGCTCGCCGCGGCCGCGAAAGATCCGTGACTTCACAGTACCCTCCGGCACCCCGGTCAATTCGGCGATTTCCGCGTAGGAGCAACCGAGCACGTCGTAGAGGACGACGGCGACGCGGTAGCTCTCGTCCAGCCCGTTCAGGGCGCGCTGGAGCTCGCCCGAGAGCTCCTGCTCCGCGAAGCGGTCGCGTGGGTCGGCGGGGTCCGGCGGCTCCTCCGCGGCAGGCTCGCGTCGCTTCGCGCGGACGTCGTGCGCGGCGTTGACGACGATGCGGTAGAGCCAGGTCGAGAAGCGCGCGTCCCCGCGAAACTTCGGCAGCGCGAGCCAGGCCCGGACGAGCGCCTCCTGTACCGCGTCCGCCGCGTCCTCCCGCGAGCCGAGCGTGCGCGCGGCGAGCGTGTAGAGACGGTGCTCGTGCCGCTCCACGAGCTGCTCGAAGGCGAAGCGCTCGCCGCGCTGCGCGCGCCGCACGAGAAGTTCGTCGGGATCCATCTGCCCGAGTATCACGGTCTGGTCAGATAGCCGCTCTGATACTTTCGGGCCCGTGGGTGAGGCCCAGAAGCTGACTCCCGAGGAGCAGATCGCGAGCGCCAGGGAGGGGTTCGAATCCGGGCGCGACTTCACGGTGGCCGTCGAGGAGGAGTTCGCCATCCTCGACCCCGAGACGCTCGGGCTCGTCAATCGCTTCGAGGAGCTCCAGGCCGCGGCGAGCGGCACACCGTTCGAGGAGCACCTCGTGGGCGAGCTGATCGCGTCCGAGATCGAGGTGCGAACGGGCCGCTGCGAGTCGTTCTCGGAGGCAACCGCGGCGATGGCCGAGCGGCGCCGTCAGCTTCTCGAGCTCGCGGGGAGGTTCGACGTCCTCCTCGGCGCCACCGGCACCCACCCCTGGAGCCCGTGGCAAGAGCAGCGCATCATCGACACGCCGCACTACCGGCGGAACGACGAGGTCCTCCGCTACGTCGTCTGGCGCAACAACAGCTTCGGGCTGCACGTCCACGTGGGCATCAAGGGCGCCGACCGGGCGATCGCCGTCACGGACGGCCTGCGAACGTATCTTCCGCACCTGCTCGCCTACTCCGGGAGCTCGCCCTTCGTGGAAGGAGTCTTCACGTACCTGCACTCGGCCCGCACGCAGATCTTCACGCGCATGTTCCCGCGCTGCGGCATCCCGGACGCGTTCGGAAGCTGGGGCGAGTACGAGCGCTACGTCCGCTTCCTGTACGAGACCGGCTCCATCACGGAGCACACGCAGCTCTGGTGGAGCGTCCGGCCGCATCTCGCCTTCCCAACGGTGGAGATCCGGATCTGCGACGGTCAGACGGACCTCGGTGAGGCCCAGGCGCTCGCGGCGCTCATGTACGCGCTCGCGGCGAGGGTCGCACGCGCGGTCGACGAGAGCGAGCCCCTGCCGGAGCATCCGCACCGATTGCTCGAGGAGAACCTCTGGCGTGCGATTCGCTACGGGCTCTCGGGGGAGCTGATCGACCTCGACACGGGAGAGGTGCGTCCTGCCCGCGCCGCGCTCGAGCGGCTCGTCGAGTGGACGCTGCCGGTTGCAGAGGAGCTCGGCGTCGCCTCCCACCTGACCGTGCCTGCGACGAGCGCCGCCGAGCGGCAGATCGCGCGCTACGAAGCGGGGGAGAGCCTCGCCGAGATCTACGCGCAGGAGATCCTGGAGCCGGTGCATGTCTGAGGAGGACTTCGAGCCGGAGCAGGAGCCGGACGAGGAGCGGATCGCGCGCGAGCTCGCCGAGGAGCTCGGACGGCTCCGCGTCGAGGACGTGCTCGTGTCGACGCTCGTCAACGTCTCCTCGATCGGCTACCGGAGGCTGGGGCTCACGGAGGACTCGCGCGAGGAGCGCGACCTTCCCCAGACCGCCCTCGCGATCGAGACGATGCAGGCGCTCGTGCCCGTCCTCGAGGACTTCCTGCCGGAGGAGCTCGTCAGCGGCTTCGAGGAGCAGATCGCCAACCTCCAGCTCGCCTACGCGAAGGCGGCGAAGGAGGACGATGGAGGCTGAGATCGGCGTCTTCGGGGGATCGGGCTTCTACTCGTTCCTGGAAGACGTCGAGGAGGTCGAGGTGGAGACGCCCTACGGGAAGCCGTCGGCGCCCGTCACTGTTGGCGACGTCGGCGGGAAGCGCGTCGCCTTCCTCCCGCGCCACGGGCGAAGCCACGAGCTGCCGCCGCACGCGATTCCCTATCGGGCCAACGTGTGGGCGATGAGGGAGCTCGGCGTTCGGCGGATCATCGGCCCCAACGCCTCGGGCGCGCTCAAGGCGGAGCTCGAGCTCGGCGAGTTCGTCGTCTGCGACCAGTTCGTCGACCGAACGAGCGGGCGGGAGGACACGTTCTACGACGGCCCCGAGACGACGCACGTCTCGGCCGCCGACCCCTACTGTCCCGACCTGAGGAGCCTCCTCGTGGAGACCGCGGGCGAGCTCGGGATCAAGGCGCGCGACCGCGGCACGGTCGTCGTCATCCAGGGGCCGCGGTTCTCCACGCGCTCCGAGTCGAGGTGGTTCCAGGAGATGGGCTGGGACACCATCAACATGACCGCCTATCCCGAGGGCTACCTCGCCCGCGAGCTCGAGCTCTGCTACGTGAACATCTCCATGGTCACCGACCACGACGTCGGCGTCGAAGGAGCGGGTCCCGTCTCGCACGAGCAGGTCGTGACCGTCTTCAACGAGAACAACGAGCGCCTCCGCGAGCTTCTCTTCGCCGCCATCCCGAGGATCCCGCCGCAGCCGGCCGAGCACCTCTGCGCGACGGCCCTTCGTGGCGCGCGCTTCTAGCACCTGTGATAGAAAACCACCCGGCCGCTTCCGGCCCGGGCTGAGGAGTCGTGCCGCTTCCGGTCCCGGCCGGAGCGCAACCTGCATGAGCCCGTGACCGACTTCTTCCAGAACCACACAGTCCTGTTCGCGCTCGTGTGCGCGCTCTTCGGGATTGCGGTCGGCCTCTATCTGACCTGGTGGATCCTGCAGCAGCCGGCGGGCACGGAGCGGATGCGGGAGATCGCGCGCGCCGTCCAGGAAGGCGCCGCCGCGTACCTTCGCCGCCAGTACACGACCATTGCGATCGTCGCGATCGCCCCGTTCCTCGTCATCGGCTTCTACAACCAGCTCGGCTGGGGAACCGCCATCGGATTCCTGATCGGCGCCGTCCTCTCGGCAGCGGCCGGGTTCATCGGCATGAACGTCGCGGTGCGCTCGAACGTGCGAACAGCCGAGGCTGCCAAGCAAGGCCTCACGCCCGCCCTTAACGTCGCCTTTCGCGCGGGCTCGGTTACCGGGCTCCTCGTCGTCGGCCTGGGCCTCCTCGGAGTCGCCGGCTACTACGGGGTGCTTACGAGCTCGTTCGACGTCTCGCAGGACGACGCCATCGACGACCTCATCGGGCTCGCCTTCGGCGGCTCGCTGATCTCGGTCTTCGCGCGACTCGGCGGAGGGATCTACACGAAGGCAGCCGACGTCGGTGCCGATCTCGTCGGCAAGATCGAAGTTGGGATCCCCGAGGACGACCCGCGCAACCCCGCGGTGATCGCGGACAACGTCGGCGACAACGTCGGCGACTGCGCCGGGATGGCCGCCGACCTCTTCGAGACCTACGCGGTCACAGCGGTCGCCGTCATGCTCCTCGGGACGGCGTTCCCCGCGAGCGGGCTCGCCCTGTATCCGCTCGCCATCGGCGGTATCTCGATCATCGCATCCGTGATCGGCATCTGGTTCGCGCGCGTCGGCCGCGGCGGCTCGATCATGAACGCGCTCTACAAGGCGGTCGTCGTCGCGACCCTGCTCTCCGCGCTCGGGTTCGTCCCGATCACGCTAGCCTTCGACGACGGCCCGTTCAGCTTTGGCGAGCTCTACGGGTCGGCGATCATCGGGCTCGTCATCACCTTCGCGCTCGTGGCGATCACCGAGTACTACACGGGCACGCGCTGGGGGCCGGTGAAGTCGATCTCGCGCGCCTCGCAGACCGGCCACGCCACGAACATCATCGAGGGGCTCGCCGTCGGGATGCAGGCGACGGCGCTGCCCGTCATCGTCATCGCGGTCGGGATCGTCGCGGCCTACGAGGTCGCCGGCAGCCTCTACGGGATCGGCGTCGCCGTCATGGCGCAGCTCTCGATGACGGGGCTCATCGTCGCGCTCGACGCGTACGGCCCGGTGACGGACAACGCGGGCGGCATCGCCGAGATGGCCGACCTGGACGAGTCCGTCCGCGGGATCACCGATCCGCTCGACGCCGTCGGCAACACGACGAAGGCGGTCACGAAGGGCTACGCCATCGGTTCGGCCGGCCTGGCGGCGCTCATCCTCTTCGACGAGTACCAGCGCGGGCTCGAGCAGGAGGCCGTCCCAAGCATCTTCTCGCTCGCCGACCCGTGGGTGATCGCCGGTCTCTTCATCGGCGGCCTGATGCCGTTCCTCTTCGCCTCCCTCGCCATGCAGGCGGTCGGGCGGGTCGGCGGCCTGGTCGTCGCCGAGGTGCGCCGTCAATTCCGTGAGATTCCCGGCATCCTCGAGGGGACCGGTCGCCCGGACTACAGCCGCGCCGTCGACATCGTCACGGGCTCAGCGATCAAGCGGATGCTCGCTCCGGCGCTCATCCCCGTGGCCATCCCGATCATCGTCGGGATCATCAGCCCGGAGGCCCTCGGCGGGCTCCTCATCGGCACGATCGTGACCGGGATCTTCCTCGCCATCGCCATGACCTCCGGCGGCGGTGCTTGGGACAATGCGAAGAAGCTGATCGAGGACGGCGCCTACGGGGGCAAGGGCTCCGAGGCCCACGCCGCAGCCGTCACCGGCGACACGGTCGGCGATCCCTACAAGGACACCGCCGGGCCGGCGATCAACCCGATGATCAAGATCGCCAACATCGTCGCGATCCTCATCATCCCCATCATCGCCGCCATCCACGGCTAGCGACCGGCCGACGTCGCGGGCGGCGACAGCTTCGGGCTGAGCTACGCCGAGCGGCGACGGCGGACCTGCGGGCCCTGGGAGCCGAGGGCAGCGTAGGCGAGCGCCTGGAGAGACTCGTTGAGGCTCGTGAGCTCGTGTGCGATCCGCTGGAGCTGGTCGTGGGAGTCGAGCCGCCGGTTGAGCGCGTGCACCTCGTCGCACAGGCGGTCGAGCCGCTCGAGGATCGCGTCGAGCTGGCGGTCGTCGAGATGATTGCGCTCAGCCGGCATCGGAGCTGATGGTAGCCAGATCGGCCAGCGTGGCGGCGACGACGGCCTCGCGGCCGAGCCGCTCGAGGAGCCGTTCGCGGGCCCCGGCCCCAGCCTCCAGGGCCTCCACGCGCCGCCCGGCGCCGAGGTGCGCGAGGGCGACCTGGGCGAGCGTCTCGGGCGCGTCCGTGAAGACGCCGACGCGGACTCCGCCGTCGGCGAGCGAGCGGAGCGCCGCGCTCGCCTCGGCGCTCGGGCGGAGATAGACGGGCGCGCGGTCCTCGGCGAAGCGTCCGAGCGCGCCGCGCCAGTCGCCCACGCCCGCCGACGCCCAGCGGTCGAGCTCTTCGGCCGCCGCGACGCGGTCGTCGGGGAGGGTGTCCACCTCGAGCGTGGCGATGGGCGCGAAGCGCCGGGCCGCGTCGGCGAGGAAGTCCCGCCAGAGCGGCCGCGTGTCCCCGAGCGCGTCGAGGTCGACCGCGACGGCCTTCACGTCCGAGTGCCCGCCCAGCGCGCGTAGAGGAGGACGCCCGCGGCCACGCCAATCGTGTCGATGAGCCAGTCGAGCGGGGCGCCCTGGCGCCCGGTGACGAAGGCCTGGTGGATCTCATCGGTGACCGCGTAGAGAGACCCGAGCAGGAACGCGACCGGCTCGCGCCGCAGTGCGCGGCAGAGGAGCGCGCCCAGAACGGCGTACTCGGCCAGATGCGCGAGCTTGCGCAGGACGACGTCCCACGTCCCCAACCCCGTCCCCAAGCTGGGGATGGCGGAGAAGGTGAAGATCAGCGCCGCCCAGAGGACGACGGGGAGCCAGAGGTTGAGACGAGCCGCTGCCACGGGCGTCCAGCCTAGCTCAGGTATATGCTCCCGCCCGACAGCTAGGCGAGCGGTCAAGGGAAGCCGGTGCAAGTCCGGCACGGTCCCGCCGCTGTGAGGGGAGACGCTCCTCCGCCGAGACGCCACTGGCCCACGGGCCGGGAAGGCGGCGGAGGGGGGAGCCCCGAGTCTGTTCTGGCGCTCGTCCTCGCGCTCGTCGTCGCCTCGTGTGGCGGGGGCGACGACGAGGAGGCTTCCGACCAGCCGCAGGCCGCGGCGGAGACTCAGTCGCAGGCGGAGACCGGACCCGCGGAGGACGAGACGGCGATCCTCGTCACGACGGACTGTGGCGCGGACGTCGTCCTCGTGAAGACGCCTGTCGACCCCGACCAGACCGCCCTGCAGGCGCTCGACCGCGTCGCGGACATCGAGACGGACGACGGCGGTCTCTTCGTCACCGCGATCGAGGGCGTCGAGCAGGACACCGATGCGCAGCTGGCCTGGCTCTACTACGTGAACGGCGTCATGGCCGAGACGGGCGCTGCCGAGGTCACGCTCGAGGAGGGTGATGTGGAGTGGTGGGATCTCCACGACTGGGAGGCGACCTGCGAGGTTCCGGCCGAGGCGGAGTAGAGGTGCGGCTCGGGCCGGTCCCGGCGGCGCTCGTCCTCGGGGCGGCCGCCTTGGCCGCGCTGCTGGCGCAGCGGCTCGCCGCGGTCGCCGTCATCGCCGGGGTGCTCCTCGCCGTGTCGCTGCGGGCGCCGGCCTCGCGCCGGCGCCCGTACCTCGTCGGCATTCTCGGCTCGGGCCTGGGCGTCCTCGTGCTCTCGCCGTTCCTCACCGCCCAGGGCTTCCACGTCCTCTGGTCGGGGCCGACCGTGCCCGTCCTCGGGAAGCTCGACGTCACGGAGGAGGAGCTCTCGATCGCCGCGCTGAACGCCCTTCGGCTCGTCGCCGTCGCCCTCGCCTTCACCGTCTACGCGCTCCTCGTCGACCACGACCGCCTGGTCTCCGCGGCCGGGTTCGCCCGGCGTTCCGCGCTCGGGGTCGCCCTCGCGACCCGGCTCGTTCCCTCGCTGGAGCGGGACGGCGTCGGGTTCGCCGAGGCGGTGCGGGGGAGGGGAGTCCCGGTCGAGGGCGTTCGCGGGCACGCTCGGCTCGTCTCGCCCTTGGTCGCGGGCTCGCTCGAGCGCGCGACGAACCTCGCCGAGGCCATGGAGGTCCGTGGCTTCGGCCGTCCGGGCCATACGAAGGCGCCCCGCCCGCCCTGGACCCGGCTCGACCGAGCCGCCGCGGTCGCCGCAGGCGTCCTCGTCCTCGCCGCCGCGCTATGGCTCTAGCGTCCGTCGACGATCTCACCTACACGTACGCGGAGGCGGCCGCTCCCGCGCTCCGGGACGTCTCGCTCGAGCTGGAGGACGGCGAGGTCGTCGCCGTCCTCGGCCCCTCTGGATCGGGCAAGTCAACCCTCCTGCGCGCGCTCGCGGGCCTCGTGCCCCACTTCCACGGAGGGCGGTTTCGCGGGCGCGTGACCGTCGCGGGCCTCGATACGCGCCGAGCTCGGCCCGCCGACCTGGCCGGGACGGTCGCGACCGTCTTCCAGGATCCGGAGGACCAGGTGGTCATGGCGCGCGTCGAGAACGAGGTCGCCTTCGGGCTGGAGAACCTCGGCACGCCTCCGGCAGAGATCTGGCCGCGTGTCCGCGGGGCGCTGGACGCCGTCGCGGGCGCCCACCTCGCCACGCGGCGGACGGCCGAGCTCTCGGGCGGAGAGCTCCAACGCGTGTGCCTCGCTGCGGCGCTGGCCGTTCGGCCGCGGCTCCTGCTCCTCGACGAGCCGACCTCGCAGCTCGACCCGGACGCCGCCGAGCACTTCCTCGAGCGGGTGGAAGACCTGCGGACGACGGTCGTTCTCGCCGAGCAGCGCACGACGCGGGCGCTCGCGCTGGCGAGCAGAGTCCTGTTCCTCGAGGGCGGGCGGCTCCTGCTCGATTCCCCGCGCGTGCAAGCGCTCGAATGGCTGGCGCTGCACCGCCCCGCGTATCTCCCCGGAGCATCGGTCGGGAACGGTCACGTCCCGCACCTCGGGGAGACGGTCTGCCGCGTGCGCGGGGCCGTCTACGCGTACGGCGCCGGCCGGCCTGCGCTCGACGGCGTCGACCTCGACGTGCGCCGAGGAGAGGTCGTCGTCCTCGAGGGCCCGAACGGCTCCGGGAAGACGACCCTCGCCAAGCTCGCTGCGGGGCTTCTCCAGCCCCACGCGGGAACGGTCGAGCGCACGGTGCGAGCCGGCTATCTCTCCCAGGATCCCGGGCGCTACGTCGTGCGCGAGCGGGCGCTCGACGAGGTCGCCCTCGCCGTTCACGACCGCGGGCGTGCACAGGTCGCCCTCGACCTCGTCGGCCTCGGGCCGTTTGCCGAGCGCCATCCGCGCGATCTCTCGAGCGGCGAGCGCGAGCGTCTCGGACTGGCGGCGGTCGCCGTCGCCGAGCCGGAGCTGCTCGTCCTCGACGAGCCCACGCGCGGCATCGATCCGCACCGCAAGGCCGAGATCGCCGACTGGCTCTTCGGCCAAGCGGCCCAGGGGCGCGCGGCGCTCGTCGCCACGCACGACCGCTCGTTTCCCGCCGACCGGCGCATCGCGCTCGGAAAGGAGGCCCCAGTCGCCGTCTAGGGTCGTCGCCCTCGCCTCGCTCGCCATGCTCGGGGCCGCCGCCTGGGCGGCGCTCGACTCCGAGCGGGGCGGCCTCGCCGTCCTCCTCGCGGCCCTTGCCGCGCTCGTTGCCGGCTTCGCCTGGCACGAGGGCGGGACGACGTCGGTGAAGGACATCGCCCTCGTAGCCACGCTCGCGGGCGTCGCAGCCGCCGGGCGCCTGCTCTTCGCGCCCGTCCCGGGCGTTCAGCCGGTGACGGTGATCGCGGTCGCCTCCGGCGTCGCCCTCGGCCCGCGCCGCGGCTTCGCGGTCGGCGCCCTCGCGGCGCTGGCCTCGAACTTCTTCCTCGGGCAGGGCGTGTGGACGCCCTGGCAGATGCTCGCCTGGGGCGTCTGCGGGATCGCCGGAGGACTCGCCGCGCCGCTCCTCCGAGGCCGCCTCGCCTTTGCCGCCGCCTGCTTCGTCCTCGGGCTCGGCTTCAGCTCGCTCATGGACGTGTGGGAGTGGTACAGCTTCTATCCCCACACGTGGCAGGCGTTCACCGTTCAGATGGCCCGCGGCTTCCCCTTCAGCATGGCGCACGCGATCGGCAATCTCGTGCTGGCGCTCGCCGTCGGGCCGGAGCTCCGCCGCGTGATCGAGCGCTATGAGCGCCGTTCGCGGACCGAGATCGTCTGGGCGTAGACGCTCGCGACGCGCCTACGAGCCGGCG
Organism: Actinomycetota bacterium; assembly: GCA_020029595.1. Lineage (GTDB taxonomy): Bacteria > Actinomycetota > Thermoleophilia > Gaiellales > Gaiellaceae > JAIBJN01. The sequence goes on from JAIBJN010000055.1 coordinate 19,643, forward strand.
ACCGGCACCCACACGCCCTCGGGGCCCGCGAAGATGGCGCGTGCCCTTGGCGGGAGCTTGATTCTTGCCACCACGTCGCCCGTGGCGGGATTGATGCGCACGGCAGTGTGGATGTCTTCGTCCAGTACCCAGACGGCGCCTTGGCCGACGGCGATCCAGTCGGCCCGGCGAACTGGGATCGTCTGGATGGGCAGGTTCGTGGCCGGGTTGATCTCGGTGACCTCCTCGGTCTCGCTGCTTCGCGCCCAGACCGCGCCGGCGCCGACCACGACCCCGTCCGCCCTCTCAACAGGGATCTTCGTGATGATCCTTCCCGTCCGGGCGTCGATCCGCACGACGACGCCGAACTCGAGCGAGCCCTCGGTCGGCACGTCTGCCGGATCGGCGATCCAGACGCTTCCCTCGCCGACCGCGAGCGCGCCGGCCCCGACGTTGGGGTAGTTGAACGGGATCCTGGCGACGACCCGCCCGGTCGACGGGTCGATCTTCAAGACCTCGTCGGCGTAGGGAACCCACACGAAACCCTCGCCCACGACCTGGGCGGTGATTGGTCGTGAAGGGAAGCTCCTACGGAGGGTCACGCCTCCACTCCTCGGGTTGATCCGATACAGCGCGTTGTCTGGAGGCGGGTTGGTGATCCAGACCCCTTCTCGTCCCGCGGCAACGGCAAAGCTCCCGCCCGTGATCGGGATCTCCTTGACGACCGCGTTCGTCCTCGGGTCGATCTTCGTGACCCCCGTCTCGTTGGCATCCCACACAGCTCCCGCTCCCAATGTGGTGAAGCCGAACTCGTAGTCGGGGCTTCCCGGGGTGGGGACGCGGGCGACGAACGTGTTCGTGCGCGGGTCGATCAGCCAGAGGGAGTTCGAGGCTGCGTGGGGGAAATGCATCGGCTCTGAGGGTGGTCGTGGGTCCGCCCGAGCCTTGCCGCGTCTCGCTGGGCGAGCCGCCTCCGAGTGCGAAGATCGGAATCGCCACCGCCGCGGCGATCACCCCTGCGAGCGCCGCTAGAAGAAGCTCGCGCCGCCGCAGACGTCGGCGACGAGGTGCGACCACTGCCTCAGCCGCCTCCGCCAGCTCGCCTTCGCGCCCCGCAAAGGGTGTGGCTGCGGTGCGTGGGGGCGGAAACTCGTCGGGCAGGCCGGCGATGACGAGCTGGGCGAGGCGCTCGGGGCGATCGAGATCCTTGAGTTGGTGCTCCCCGAGGTCCCCGCAGAGAGACGTCGGGCGTGAGCTCGTCCTCGACGAGCTCACGGGTCGTGTTGGAGAGGAGCACCTGGCCGCCGTGCCCGGCGGCGCAGATACGTGCCGCCCGGTGGACGGCGAGGCCGAGATAGCGGTCGGTTGCCACCGCCGCCTCGCCGGTGTGGATGCCCATCCGGACTAGCAGCGGTCGGCCCGCTGGCCACTCATGCTCGACCAGCGCCCGTTGTCCGGCCACAGCGGCGACGACCGCATCGCTCGCCGTGCCGAAGGCAACGAAGAAGGCGTCGCCCTGCATGTCGATCTCCCGCCGCCGGCTCCGGCGAATGCCTCTCGGAGTAGACGTTGCTGGGCGGTCAGGGCCTCGCCGTACCGCACTCGCCCGATTTCTGCAAGCAGGCGAGTCGGCCCTGGGCAGGTCGGGCATCGGACCTCCAGCTCACGTTCACGACCCGCTCTCGAGCAACGGTACTCTTCGGCGCCATGGACCGTCTAGCCGGCGCAACCACGGCGGTCGTCCTCACGGTCGGGAACGAGATCGTCTCCGGCGACGTCGAGAACACGAACGCCTCGTGGCTCGCGCGGCGGCTCGGGGAGCTGGGGCTGGAGGTCAGGCTCTTGTCCGCGGTGCGCGACTCCGTCGAGGAGATCGCCGGCTTCCTGCGCGCCGAGATGAGCAGCGCCGGCATCGTCGTCGTCACCGGCGGGCTCGGCGGGACGCCCGACGACCTCACGCGCGAGGGAGTGGCGGAGGCGTTCGACGTCCCGTGCGAGGAGATCCCCGACCTCGCCGGAGTGCTACGAGACCGCTTCGGCCCGCGCGGCCTCGGCGACTACGCGGCGCGTTGGGCTCGCATTCCGGCCGGCGCCGTGCCGATCGACAACCCGCTCGGCGGCGCGCCCGGCTTCGTGCTCGGCAACGTCCACGTCCTGCCGGGGCTGCCGCGCGAGATGCAGGCGATGTTCGAGACGCTGGCCGACCGCTTACGGGGTGAGCCGATCGGCGCCTGGCGGCGCCGCTACCCCACCGGCGAGGGCCAGATCGTCTCCGTCCTCGAGGAGGCCACGCGGCGCCATCCGGCGGTTACCGTCGGGAGCTACCCGTCGTTTCTGGACTCGGGACCGGAGGTCGAGGTCGTGCTCAAGTCGGCCGACGCCGAGGCTCTCGGGGAGGCCGTCGCCTGGGTCGAGGCGACGCTCGACGAATCGATCGGGAGGTGAGATGCGGGTCTTCGTCGTCAGCGACATGGAGGGCGTCTCGGGAGTCGTCAAGTGGGAGCAGGTCGACGGCGGCGAGGCGCTCTACGAGGAGGCACGGAAGCTCTACACGGAGGAGATCAACGCGGCCGTGCGCGGCGCCAAGGCGGCCGGGGCCACGGAGGTCGTCGTCATGGACTGCCACGGCGCCGGAAAGGGGTGGACGTTCAACTCCCTCGTCCCCGAGCTTCTCGACCCCGACTGCGAGTGGGTGGTTCAGAGCGAGTGGACGGAGTACACCGAGTTCCTGGAGCAGGGCTGTGACGCCGCGCTCTTCGTCGCCATGCACGCGAAGTCCGGGACGGCGAAGGCTGTCATGAGCCATACGATCTCGGGCCGCGACTTCCGGGACCTGCGGTTCAACGGCGTCTCCGTGGGCGAGACGGGCATCAACGCGGCCCTCTGCGGGACGTGGGGCTGCCCCGTCGTCCTCGTCACCGGAGACGACGTCGTGTGCCGGGAGGCGACCGAGCTCCTCGGGCCCGACCTCGTGACCGTGGCCGTGAAGCAGGGGCTCGGCCGAAATAGCGCGCGCAATCTGCCGCCCGCCCGCGCCCGCGCGCTGATCGAGGCAGGCGCGAAGGAGGCGGTGGAGAGGCGCGACCGCGTTCCTCCCTACGACCCGGGGAAGCCGTGCGAGGTGGAGGTGGTCTTCGCGTCCCCGGACCTCGTCGCCCCGTACCGCTTCCGGCACGGCATCGAGGTCACCGGCCCGGTGAGCATCGTCTCGAGGGCAGGCGACTGGTTGACCGCCTGGCGGCAGTTCATCTTCTAGGGCGGACGCCGCAACGGCCCGCGAACGGTGGTGAGCATCCGGGCTCAGGCGGATACCATCGGACGGATGGCCGTCGCCTCGCCCGAGCAGTACCTCGCCGACCTGAACCCCGCCCAGCGCGAGGCCGTCCTCGCCACGGAGGGGCCGGTGCTCGTCGTCGCCGGCGCCGGCTCCGGGAAGACGCGCGTCCTCACGCACCGCATCGCGCACCTCGTCGCCGCCTGCGGCGTGAAGCCGAACGAGATCCTCGCCATCACCTTCACGAACAAGGCCGCCGAGGAGATGAAGCGCCGCCTGGAAGTCATCCTCGGGGACGTCGCGCTGCGCATGTGGGTGATGACGTTCCACGCCGCGTGCGGGCGCATCCTTCGCCGCGAGGCCCCGCGCCTGGCCTACCGCTCCAACTTCACGATCTACGACCAGGCCGACCAGGTCCGCGTCGTCAAGGCGATCGTCGAGGAGGAGGGGTGGGACCCGAAGCGCTTCGTCCCGCGCGGCATCCATGCGCAGATCTCGAACGCGAAGAACCAGCTCGTCGGCCCGGAGGAGTACGCGCGCCGCGTCGGCTCCTTCTACGAGCAGACCGTCGCGGCCGTGTACGACCGCTACCAGAAGCGGCTCCACGCCTCGAACGCGATGGACTTCGACGACCTGCTCATGGTCACCGTCGAGATCCTCGAGCGCTTCCCCGAGGCCCGCGAGCGCTGGCAGAAGGCGTTCCGCTACGTCCTCGTCGACGAGTACCAGGACACGAACCACGCCCAGTACCGGCTCCTCCAGCTTCTCGCCGGCGTGCACGGCAACGTCTTCGCGGTCGGCGACCCCGACCAGTCCATCTACGCCTTCCGCGGCGCCGACATCCGCAACATCCTCGAGTTCGAGCGCGACTTCGGCGGCGCGCAGACGATCGCGCT
>JAIBJN010000056.1 GCA_020029595.1 Actinomycetota bacterium
GGGGCGTTCCTCCGTGACGTGATCGCGCGCAACCCCGACAACTTCCGCCTCTTCGGCCCGGACGAGACGGCCTCGAACCGCCTCTCCGCCGTCTTCGAGGCGACCGGTCGAGCCTGGCAGGCCGAAACTCTCCCGACGGACGAGGGTCTGAGCCCGGACGGGCGCGTGATGGAGGTCCTTTCGGAGCACCTCTGCCAGGGCTGGCTCGAGGGCTACCTCCTCACTGGCCGGCACGGGCTCTTCAACTGCTACGAGGCGTTCATCCACATCGTCGACTCGATGTTCAACCAGCACGCCAAGTGGCTCAAGGTGACGCGCGAGATCCCCTGGCGGCGCCCGATCGCGTCGCTCAACTACCTGCTCACCTCGCACGTCTGGCGCCAGGACCACAACGGCTTCTCGCATCAGGACCCAGGCTTCATCGACCACGTCGTCAACAAGAAGGCGGAGATCATCCGCGTGTACCTGCCCCCGGACGCGAACACGCTCTTGTCCGTTGCCGACCATTGCCTGCGCAGCCGCCACTACGTGAACGTGATCGTCGCCGGAAAACAGCCGGCCCTGAACTACCTCTCGATCGAAGAGGCGGTCATCCACTGCACGCGCGGTGTTGGGATCTGGGAGTGGGCCTCGAACGACACTCATGGCGAGCCGGACGTCGTCCTGGCGTGCTGCGGCGACGTTCCCACGCTCGAGACGCTCGCCGCGGCGGCGATTCTGCGGGAGCGGTTGCCCGAGCTCAGGGTGCGGGTCGTCAACGTCGTCGACCTCATGCGGCTGCAGCCGGAGTCTGAGCATCCCCACGGCCTCTCCGACCACGAGTTCGACTCTCTCTTCACGCCCGACCGGCCGATCGTCTTCGCCTACCACGGGTATCCCTGGCTCATCCACCGCCTCACCTACCGGCGCGCGAACCACGACAACCTCCACGTTCGCGGCTACAAGGAGGAAGGGGCGACCACGACCCCCTTCGACATCGTCATGCTCAACGACCTCGACCGCTTCCATCTCGTCATGGACGTCATCGACCGGGTGCCCGGGTTAGCCGGCAAGGCGGGTCGGCTGCGGCAGGAGATGCAGGACAGCCGGCTTCGGGCGCGCGCCTGGACGCGCGAGCACGGCGAGGACCACCTGGACGTCCGCGACTGGACCTGGCCTTTCTAGACGAGTGGGGTCAATCCTCGTCGTGAACGCCGGCTCCACGAGCATGAAGCTTCGCCTCGTCGCGGACGACGGCGCCGTCGCGGACGTCGAGTCGCTCGCGGCCGCGGGCTCCGTGCAGGTCGAAGGGGTCGGCCACCGGGTCGTCCACGGAGGGTCGGCCTTCCGCGAGCCCGTCCTGATCGACGAGTCCGTGCGCCGCCGGATCCTCGAGCTCGAGCCGCTCGCGCCGCTGCACAACAGGCCGGCACTTGCCGGCCTCGCGGCCGCGGAGCGTGCGCTTCCGGACGTCCCCCACGTCGCCGTGTTCGACTCGAGCTTCCATGCGACGATGCCGGAGGAGGCGGCGGCCTATGCACTGCCGGCCGCCTGGCGAGAGAAGTGGGGTCTCCGCCGATACGGCTTCCACGGGATCTCCGTGGCCTGGTGCGCGGAGCGCGTCCCGGCCCTGATCGGACGGCCCGCAGCGGGGCTGCGCCTGATCGTCTGCCACCTCGGCGGCGGCTGCTCGGTGACCGCCGTCCGGGACGGCCGCTCCCTCGATACGACGATGGGCTTCACGCCCCTTGAGGGCGTGCCGATGGAGACCCGCTCCGGATCGGTCGATCCGGGCGCCCTCATCTACCTCCTGCGAGAGCGCGGACTCACGGTGGACGACCTCGACGAGGCGCTGAACGAGGAGTCGGGACTGAAGGGTCTCTCGGGACGAAGCGGCGACGTGCGCCAGCTCGAATCTCTCGCCGCCGCAGGCGACGAGCCCGCTCGGCTCGCCCTCGCGGTCTACGTCCATCGCATAGCCGCCGCGATCGGGGCGATGACGACCGCGCTCGGCGGGCTAGACGCCCTCGCCTTCACGGCCGGGGTGGGGGAACATTCGGCGGACGTGCGGGCAGCGGTCTGCGATCGGCTCGCTTTTCTCGGGATCGAGATCGACGCCGCCGCCAACGCGCGCGCGGAGGCGGACACCGACATCGCCGCTCTCGACTCGCGCGTTCGGGTACTCGTCGTCGCCGCGCGCGAGGAACTCGTGATCGCCCGCGAAGTCCGTCGCCTCCTCGGCCGCGGCGGCTGAAGGCTGAAGTTGGGTCGAGCGCACAGGTCGGTGAAGGCGAGATGATCCGCGATCGCTCCGCAGATTCTCGGTGACCGTCCAAACTAGGGCGAGCCGGTCTCCATCTGCACCCCGGTTTCGGCCCCCGTTGAGGAGCTCGTGCCCGTTCCTGCGGGCGCTCCGCCGTGCAGGTAGGCGATCAGGTCGGCCATCTCCTCGTCCGAGAAGGTCGGGAAGGAGATCCCTTCCTCCTCGAAATGGTCGAGCATCTCGGGGACGTGGTTCCAGATCTGGCCGGACATGCTGGCGATCTCCCGCGCCGAGAGGTGGCCCGTCATCGAGTCGAGCGGCGGCGCGTCCTCACCGCCCTTGCCGTTGAAGGAGTGGCAGTCGAAGCAGGCCTTGGTCTCGAAGAGCTGCGCGCCTTTCACCGGATCGCCGATCGCCGCGACAGCCAGGTTCGGCCCGCCCACGTGGCCGGGTGGGACCGACGTCCCCGTGGCCGTCACGGTGCTCCCGCTCGGCGTTGTATTTGCCACTTCGTGCCCGACGAACCACCCGATCAGGCCCGCTCCCACGGCGATGGCGAGCGCGACGAGGACGACGATCGCCTCGACGACGGCGGGAGAGGGCTCCTTCCTCATTCGGCCATCCGCACGAAGCGCCCGTGCCACCAGTGGTACCAGACGGCTCCCGTGGACGCGTTCACCGAGAGCATCCCCACGACCTCCCCTCCGCGTTCGGTGTGCAGGGTGTAGTAGCCGGGGAATGCTTCGGCCTCGCCGGGCTCGAGACCGTTGACGTTCCGCCCCAGCCAGCGTGCGGCGATCCGCTCGGCTTCGCCGGCGGAAACCTTCCCGACTCCCTTGCCGTAGGGCGTCCAGGTCGGGTCGCCGCGCAGGCTCCGCCCTCCCATCATCCCCCAGCCCATGCCGTCGCCCATCATTCCGCCTTCACCTTGCATCCGGTAGCCGGCGGGCATGCCGTAGCGGGTGTTCCACATCATCGCGGGGCCGTACTCGATCCAGACCGCGCCCGTGCTCGGATCGACGAGCACCTCGGTCGCGTTCGCGTCCCGGTCGTCGCGGAGCTCCGCGTAGTAGCCGTTCGTGAACTCCATCACCTCGCCTGCGCGCAATCCGAGGCGGGCGCCGAACTGGTTCGCCTGCCGCCGGGCTCCCTCGAGCGTGCGGACGGGTGTACCGGTCGGCGTGTACCCCATCATCCCCGGGCCGAACTGCATCATTGCGGCCCGCCCGTTCGCGGCCTGATCGTCGTCACCGCCGCACCCCGAGACGATGGCGAGCATGAAGAGCGCAATCGCAACCCATGTCCCCATGGAGCCAATCGTCCGCCCTCCATCGGGGTCGAGCATCCGGGTCACTCCCGATCCGCGCTGCGGCAAATCACGCAGTGCTCCCTCTCGAAGCCGACGAACGACCTGTCCAGGGGCTGTCACGGCGAGAGAGCCCGATAGCGGGCGTGCGAGGAGGAGAAGGAGTCTCCCCCACCTCGGTTGCACGTGGGAGCGGCTCCGCGTTAGGTCACCCGTATTCTCGCGGTCTCAGACCCGAGACAATGCTGCGGCCGTGCCCCGCTGTGTGGCGAGCGCACAGTCGCCCGCCGTCCGCCTTCTGCCCGCCGTGAGCGCGCTCGTCGTGCTCGGCTTCGGCCTGGCGATGGCGAGGTCGCTGTCCGGGCCTTTTCGTAGTCCAGAGACGAGCCGACGCAGCGCAGTGAGTTACGCGGCGAGCGCTTCGCGCGCGGCGAGCTCCCGCCGGAGCGCGGCGGCCTCGCGGGGGCGGTTCGCGGCCAGCCCGGCCAGAAGACGACCGTCGCCGTCGAGGTAACGTACGAGGAAGGAGTTGCCCTCGCCCTCGATCTCGGCGCGCGCCCAGCTCTCGGCGAAGCCGACGTGCTGGAGTCGGAGGCCGAACTGGTCGGACCAGAAGTACGGGGGGTCGTCGTACGGGCACTCCTCGCCGAGGATCGTCCGCGCGACGCAGGCCGCCTGGCCGGCTGCACTCGTCCAGTGCTCGAAACGGAGGCGCAGGCCGAGCGATGGGCGCCATGCGCTCGCGATGTCGCCGCATGCGAACACGCCGGGAACGCCGGTCCGGCCGCAGGGATCCGTGGGCAGGCTTCCGTCGGTCGCGGTGAGCCCATCGCCGGCGAGGGGCTCCGTCGCGAGGGTCGTGCCGACGCCGACGAGGGCGGCGTCGCACGCAATCTCCGCGCCGTCGTCGAGGACGATGGCGCGGACGTGCCCGTCGGCCCGCGAGTGAAAACCGGCCACCCCGACCCCGAGCCTGACCTCGACCCCGTGCGCCCGGTAGCGCTCGGCGAGCAGGCGTCCGACTTCGCCGCCAAGGATGCGCTCGAAGGGCGCGATTCCGCGCCCGATCAAGGCCACGTCCACCCCGCGAGCCCGGGCGCTGGACGCCACTTCGGCGCCGATGAACCCGGACCCGACGACGGCGAGCCGGGCGCCCGGGACGAGCTCACGACGGAGGGTGACAGCGTCTTCGAGCGTGCGGAGGTAGCGGACGCCGGCGGGCGTCGCCCCGGCGGACGCGAGCCGCCGAGCGCGAGCTCCGGTGGCGGCGACGAGCGAGTCCCAGGCGAGGATCCGACCGTCGCTCGTCTCAGCAAGCCGTTGCGCAATGCGGACGCGCTCGACGCGGACGCGGAGCACCAACTCGATCCCGGCCTCGTCCCAGAAGCCAGGGGGCCGGAGCGCCAGCGCCGAGGCTTCCCGCTCTCCGGCGAGGACCTCCTTCGAGAGAGCCGGACGCTCGTACGGCACCTCACGCTCCTCCCCGACGAGGATAACGCGGCCCTCGAAGCCGCCGGCACGGAGCGTCTCCGCGCAGCGGGCGCCGGCGAGCCCGGCGCCTGCGATGAGAACCGTGCCGGGCTTTCGTGGGCGCACTACGCGAGCTGCTCGCCCGTCGCCGCGTCGAAGACCGAGATTGCGCCCATCGGGCAGGAGGATGCGGCCTCGAGGACGGCGGGGTCGTCGCTCTGCGCCATCCGTGCGGTCGCCAGACCGCTCGCGTCGACCTCCAAGGCGGCGGGCGCAAGCTCCTCACACGAGCCGAAGCCGCTGCAGAGCGTCCGATCGATGTCGATGCGGAAGCTGGTCACCTCCGAGTACCTCCCCGATTCGGCCCCGGCCCGAGCGCCGGAAACAGGCCGCCTTCGATACCGCTCGAGATGCGCGGGCCGTTCATGCGGCTCCCTCCTTGCTCGGGAGCGGTTGAGTCTAGTCATGTATCGGCAGATCGACGGAAACCTTCACGGAACGCTTAAAGAGCTGATCTCATCGCTTGAACATCGGGCAGGCGTTCGCGGTCCCGGATCTCCGTGTCGGCGACCCGGGACGGCCGCGAAGGCGACGATCCCATGCTCGACAAGCGGGGAAAGCTGCCCAAAGCTGAAGGCCCGCTAACGCGGGCCTTCAAGCCGTGCTCGCTTGACAAATCTCACTCCATGCCGCCCGAATCCCTCTAGCTAGAGGACGCGGCGGGCGCCGACCCAGCCCGACGAATAGTAGCCCGTGATCGAGGAGATCTTCACCACGTCCCCGGTGTGGGGCGAGTGGATGAACTGGTTCCCCCCGATGTAGATCCCGTTGTGCCCGAGGCCGTTGAAGAAGACGATGTCCCCGGGCTGGAGCTCCGAGCGCGAGACGGGCACGCCGACCGTGTACTGCGCCGAGACGACCCGCGGGAGCGAGACACCGACCCGGCTGAAGACGTACATGACGAACCCGGAGCAGTCGAAGCCCGTGCTCGGCGACGAGCCGCCCCACCGGTAGGGCGTCCCGAGGTACTGCATGGCGATCCCGACGACCCCGCCGTACTGCGAGGGCGGCGCGCCGGTCGGCGCTTCGCTGCTCGCAGGAGCCGGCGCCGCCAGCCGTGCGCGGGCCTGCGCCTCGAGGCGCCGCTGGCGCGCGCGCTCCTCCGCCTGAATCTTCGCGATCTGGTCCTTGATCGAGTCGAGGAGGCGCTGGCGCTCGGCGAGGCTCGACTCGATCTCGTCGCGCCGGGCTGCCCGCTCCGCCACGACCTGCTCCTGGCGGCTGCGCGCTCTCTCCAGCTCCGCCTCGCGCTGCTTGATCTCCTTCTGGAAGCGGCGGACCTCCCGCAGGATCTGCGTGTCCTGGTCCGACACGCGGTTGGCGGTCTCGATCCCGTCGAGGATCTCGTCCAGGCTCGAGGAGCCGAGGAGGATCTCGACGAGGTCGGGACTCCCGTTCTTGTAGAGCTCGACGAGCCGGCTCTCGAGCGTCCCCTGGGCCGCGGCCAGGTTGCCGCGTGCGATCTTCAGGCGCCGTTCGTTGACGCGCTGCGCGGCGACGATCTTGTCGAGCTCGACCTGCGCAGCGTTGTAGGAGTCGACGACGAGCTCGAGGTCCGCGTCGAGCGCCTGGATCTGGGCAAGCACCTGTCTGGCCTCCGCCTGCTTCGACTCAATCGGGGGAGCCGGGACCGCCGGCTCCGCCAGCGGCAGAACCGCCAGCGCGAGGAGCAGGAGAAGGAACGCGAGTCGTCTGTTTGGTCGGATACTTACCCCCTGCCAGGGGACGGTGCAGGCGCATACCTCAGGCCCGGCGCCTTTACAAGCCGGGCATGGTAACAGGGCCTCTGGACGAGGGGCAAACGAGAGGCGTCGAGCGGGGCGTCCGGTCCACGGCAGGTGGTAGGGTCCCGGCTTCGTGCGCACGGGTTGCCTACGCCCCTGGGTCCGTTTCGCGGCGCTCGGAGCCCTCGCCCTCGCGGCCCTCCTCGTGTCCTCTGCGGCACAGGCCGACGACCCGGCCACGCTCCGCACCCAGGCCGAGCGGCTGCGAGCCCAGAACGACGGCCTCGCCGCCCGAGCCCAGAGCGCACTCCTCGACCTCTACGCCCTCGAGACCAGGCTGGTCCGGGCCGAGCGACGAGTCGCGGCGCTGGTGGGGCGCCGAGAGAAGCTCCAGCGACAGGAAGCCTCCGCGCGACGGCAGCTCGAGGTCGCCCGGAGCGACCTCGAGGAGGCCGAACGCCGCCTGGGCCTCCGCCTCCAGGCCCTGTATGTCCAGGGAGAGGTCGATCCGCTGGCCGTGCTCCTCGCCTCCGAGTCCCTGGACGAAGCGCTCTCCGCCTTCGACGGCCTCACGCGCCTCGTCGACGTGGACGGATCGATCGTCGAGCAGGTTCGGCGGGCGCGACAGGAGCTGCGCCGTTCGCTCGAAACGCTCGGAGAACGACGCGCCGCGCTCCGCGAGCTCCTCGCCGAAGCCGAGGCGGAGGAGGCGGCGCTCGCGGCGGCCCGCGCGGAGCGGGCAGCGTACGTCGCGAGCCTCGAGAGCCGCCGCGCCTTCAACGCACGCCTGATTGCGCGCCTGACGACGCGGGCGAAGACGTCGGCGGCCTCCACGGAGGCGTCTGAGCCCGAAGCATCCGGCCCGCGGCCCGGCGGATCGCGGATGACGGTCGACGCCGTCGCGTACTGCGGAGGCGTCGGGACCGCGAGCGGGCTCCCGCTCGGCTGGGGAACCGTGGCGGTCGACCCGAGCGTGATCCCGCTCGGCACGAAGATGTACGTCCCGGGCTACGGGGACGGCGTCGCCGCGGACACCGGGTCGGCCATCATCGGCAGGATCATCGACCTCTGGTTCCCCTCGTGCGCGCAGGCGCGGGCCTGGGGCCGGAAGACGGTCACGATCACGCTCTACTGGTAGGGCCCCGAGCGCTGGATCGCTCTAGAATCGTCGATGTCACCGCGGGCAGAGGAGGCAGCGACGTCCGTCGCCGAGGATCGACGCTCCGGGAAGCAGCTCGAAGAGCTACGGGTGCTGCTCGTCGACGACCACGATCTCTTCCGCAGCGGCCTGCGGAGCCTGCTGGAGGAGCAAGGCCTGCAGGTGGTGGGCGAAGCCGACAACGGCCGCGCCGCGCTCCGGCTCGTGAGCGAGCTCGCGCCCGACGTCGTGGTCATGGATCTGAAGATGCCGGGGCTCACCGGCGTCGAGACGACCCGGCAGGTGTCGAGTATCGCCCCCCGGACGCGCGTCGTCGTGCTCACGATCTCCGTGGACGACGACGACGTCATGGACGCCGTCATGGCGGGGGCCTGCGGCTACCTGCTCAAGGACTCGTCCATCGACCAGCTGATCGCCGGCATCCGCGCCGCCGCGAGCGGCGAGTCGCTCATCTCTCCTCAGATCGCCTCCAAGCTGCTCCAACGCCTGCGCGCGCAGACCGCCGACGCCATGGTGGCCCAGACGATCCAGACCGAGCTCTCCGACCGGGAGCTCGAGGTGCTCCGCCTGATCGCGATCGGCAAGGACAACGCCGAGATCGCACGCGAGCTCTACATCAGCCCGAAGACGGTCAAGAACCACATCTCGAACATCCTCATGAAGCTCCAGATCGAGAACCGCATCCAGGCGGCGGTCTACGCCGTCCGGAGCGGCATCGTCTGACCCGCGAGGGCATAGCCGTAGGTGAGCGTATGCTCGACGGCGTCCGCGCCCGCCTCCTGCCGGCGGTCGCAGAGGATGGAGATGCCGTCGCTCATCGGGGCCCTGAACGTACTGTGCGCACGAACGGCGTCCAAGGGCCGAACGTCCTATTCTGCGGCACGACGGGACCTACCGTGAGAAGGCCAGGGGTCATCGGAAGACGGGCGCTCGCGCTCCTCGCGGCGCTGCTCGTCGCCCTCGCGACCGTCGCGGCCCCGGCGTCGGCACAGACGCTCCGCGAGCGGCTCGACCGGGCGCTCACGGTCGCGGGCGTCTCCCGAGCGCAGACCGGGGCCTTCGCGCTCGATCTCGGCTCGGGCCGGCTCGTCTACGGATTGCACAGCACGCGTTCGCTCGGCCCGGCCTCGAACGAGAAGCTCGGCGTGGCGGTCGCCGCGCTCGAGCGGCTCGGCCCGTTCTACCGCATCCGCACGGAAGTGCTCGGAGACGGGGCGCTCTCGGGCTCGACCTGGCAGGGCCGCCTCGTGCTCAAGGGCTTCGGCGACCCGACGCTCACGACGGCGGACCTGCGGACGCTCGCGGCGAGCCTGCGGGCGGCCGGCATCCGACGCGTCACGGGCCGAATCGCGGGGGACGAGTCCTACTTCGACAGGCGCCGCACGGCGAGCGGGTGGCGCCCGTCCTTCTACAAGAACGAGTCGCCGCCGCTCTCGGCGCTCGTCGTCGACCGCGCGAAGGTCAACGGCCGCACCGTGGACAATCCTGCGCTCGCCGCCGCCCGCGCCTTCAGGAAGGCCCTGATCGCGGCCGGTATCGCCGTAGTGGGCAAGGCGGTGGTCGACCGCGCGCCGGCCGGGGCGACGACGCTCTCGTTCGTGCGCTCGCGGACAGTCACCGCGCTCATCCGAAGGATGAACAAGGTCAGCGACAATTTCTACGCCGAGATGCTCGTCAAGCACCTCGGCGCAAGGATCCGCAACGCGGGCACCACCGCCGCCGGCTGCATCGTCGTCCGGCGGGTCCTCGAGCGGCGCGGCGTGCCGCTGGTTGGGGTCCGCATCGTCGACGGCTCCGGGCTCTCCAGCTACGACCGCGCGACGGCGCGGGCGCTTGGGACGCTCCTCGTCTCCGTCTGGCGCGACCCGGCGCTGAGGACGCCCTTTTTCTCCTCGCTCTCCATCGCCGGCGTCGACGGGACTCTCGAGGATCGCATGCGCCGCGGGCCCGCGCGCGGACGCGTGCGCGGGAAGACGGGGACCTTGAGCACCGTGTCGAGCCTCTCCGGCTACGTGGGCACGCGCTACGTCTTCTCCATCCTCCAGAACGGTCAGCCGATCTCCTGGTCGAGCGCCCGCCGCGCCCAGGACCGCTTCGCGCAGACGCTCGCCGGAACGCTCTAGGACACCAGCTTCTCGAAGGCGGGCTCGTCGATGATCTCCACACCCGCCCGGCGCGCCTTCTCGAGCTTCGAGCCGGGGCTCTCGCCGACGACGAGCCCGCTCGTCTTCTTCGAGACCGAGTCCGTGACCTTTGCGCCCTTCGCCTCCAGGGCCGCCTTCGCCTCCTCGCGCGACCAGCGCTCCAGCGTGCCCGTGATCACGTAGCTTCGGCCGGTGAGCGGGCCTTCGACGGGCCTGTCGGTCTCGTCGAGCTCGAGCCGGATCCCGAGACCGCGGAGGTCCTCCACGAGCGCTCGGTTCTTCTCGTCGGCGAACCATGTGGCAATCGACTCGGCGCGGTCGGGGCCGATCCCCTCGACCTCCTCGACGTCCTCCTGCCTCGCCGCCAGGAGAGCGTCCACCGAGCCGAAGTGGCGGGCGAGGTTCTGCGCCGTCACCCAGCCGACGTCGGGGATGTTGAGGCCGAAGAGGACGCGCGAGAACGGAATTCGCTTCGACGCCTCGATCGCGTCGACGGCGTTCTGCGCGGAGATGTCCCCGTAGCCTTCGAGCTCGGCGAGCTGCTCCTTCGTCAGCCGATAGAGGTCGGGGATCGACCGGAGGAGGCCCAGGTCCCACAGGCGCCGGACGAACTGCTCCCCGACTCCTTCGATGTCCGCCGCAGCCATCACCCAGTTGATGAGCGATTCGAGGCCGCGCGAGGGGCACGCGCTGTTCGGGCACCGGTGCATGACCTCGCCTTCGGGCTTGACGATCTCCGCCCCGCAAAGCGGGCAGCGCTTCGGCATGCGGAACGGCTTCGCTCCCTTCGCGTGGGGAAGCACTGGCCCGACGACCTGCGGGATCACGTCGCCCGCGCGCTGGACGATGACCGTGTCTCCCTGGCGGATGTCCTTGCGGTTGAGGTCCTCCTCGTTGTGGAGCGTCGCCTGGGAGACGGTGACGCCGCCCACCTCGACCGGCTCGAGCCGCGCCCACGGGTTGAGCGCCCCGGTCCGCCCGACACGGACGTGGATCTTCAGGAGCTTCGTCTGCGCCGTCATCGGAGCCCACTTGAAGGCGCGAGCCCAGCGGGGTCGCCCGTGGAGGGCGCCCAGCCGCCGCTGCTGGTCGAGGGAGGCGACCTTGATGACGATCCCGTCGATCTCGTAGTCGAGGTCGATCCGCCGCCGCTCCCACTCCTCGCATTCGCGGGCCACCGACTCGAGCGACTCGTGCAGGCGTGCGTGCGGGTTCGTCCGGAAGCCGCGCTCGCGGAGCCACTCGAGGATCTCCCACTGCGTCTCGAGCTCGAGGCCGTCGGCGCGGCCGACGCCGTACGCCCAGATCGAGAGCTCCCGCTCGGCCGTGATCCGCGGGTCGAGCTGGCGCAGCGACCCTGCGCCGGCGTTGCGCGGATTCGGCGCCGTCTTCTTCCCCTCGCCGGCCAGGCGCTCGTTGAGCCGGTTGAAGGCGGAGAGCGGGAAGTAGACCTCGCCGCGAACCTCGAGCACGGCCGGCGGGGCTTCGGCATCGGGCGAGCGCATGCGCAGCGGGATGGCGTCGATCGTCCGCAGGTTCGGGGTTACGTCCTCGCCGCGTTCCCCGTCGCCGCGGGTCGCGCCGCGCGCGAGGATGCCGTCCTCGTAGACGAGCGAGACGGCCGAGCCGTCGATCTTCGGCTCGGTCACGTACGCGACGGGCTCGTCCGAGTCGAGGCGCTTGCGGACGTCGTCGGCCCACTTCGCGAGCGTCTCGTCGCTCGTCACCTTCTCCAGCGACCCCATCGGCGTCAGGTGCTCGACCTTGCGGAAGCGGTCGGAGGGCGCGGCGCCGACGCGCTGCGTCGGCGAGTCGGGAGTCACGAGCTGCGGATGCTCGTCCTCGAGCCGCTCGAGCTCGTCGAAGAGGCGGTCGTACTCGGCATCGGAGACCTCGGGGTCGTCGAGCACGTGGTAGCGGTAGTTGTGATGGGAGACCTGCTCCCGCAGCTCCGCGACGCGCTTCTGGACTGCCTTCGGCCCCATCAGAGGATGTCGAGGAGCTCCTGTGGGCTCTCGACGAGGGCGTCGGCCTCCGCGAGACGCTCGACGGGATGGATGTTCCCCCAGGCGACGGCGATCGTGAAGACTCCGGCCGCCTTTCCGGCGGCGACGTCGAAGGGCGAGTCGCCGACGAAGGCCGCCTCGGACGGCTTGGCGTCGAGGCCCTCGAGCGCGGTGAGCACAGGCTCGGGGTGAGGCTTGTGCCGCTCGGTCAGGTCCGAGGTGACGACGACGTCGAAGTAGCGCTCCAGCGGGAGCACGGCGAACGCGAGCTCGACGGTCCGGCGGCGCTTCGCCGTCACGATCCCGAGCCGGCGTCCCTCCCGCTTGAGCTGGGCGAGGACGAGCTCGACGCCCTCGAAGGCCTCCAGGCCGTCGTGGAGCGGCTCGTTGTGCTCACGGTAGACGCGCACGAGCTCCTCCGCCTGCACCTCGTCGATGGCGCGCATCTGGTCGTAGATGTTCGACCCGCCGACGAGGGCCGCCAGCTCCGTGTCGGGGATTTCACGCGCGAGCACCGTCTTCGTTGCGTGCCGAAACGAGGCGAGGATGATCGCCCCGGAGTCGACGAGCGTGCCGTCGAGGTCGAAGAGCACGTTCGGGAAGCGCACTCCCAGGATCGTATCGACGCCCTCAGGCCCGCCCGGCGCGAGCTGTGCCATGATTGTGCGGCCCGCTCGAGGAGGAGGCTCCATCCCGAAAATGCCCGTCAAGGGTGAGGGTACGAATGAGGATCCGTGGGTCCTGAAGACCCCGCCCGGAACGTCTGAGTACCTCATGTACCGCGACGAGACGGCGGAGCCCCCGGCGCTCGTCTGCGTCGTCGGCAAGACGACGCTGAGCTACCAGCTGCGCGCTCTCGACGACCTCCACGCGATGCTGAAGGAGCAGGGCGACTGGATGCTCCTGGGGAGCGCCGACGAGCAGAAGCCCGCCGCCGACAGTACGGTCGAGGCCTGGGCCCGGTCGCCCGAGAATCCGGTCGGCGGCTGGTACGGGCTCAAGAAGGGCCTCCGCGGCCGCTTCGGGATGTACGTCCCCCGCTGATGGAAGCGCTCGGGATCGCGGAGGTCGAGCACAACCCGCGCAACAACCGCATGCGGGCTCTCTAGCCTAGTAATGGACCTTCTCCAAGTAGAGGCCCCAGGGGGGCGTGGTCGCCCCCGCCTCCTCGCGCGGGCGACCCTCGAGTAGACGCTCGATCGCGCCGGGCTCCCGCTCGAGCATCGTGCCGACGAGGATCCGGACCATGTGCCGCAGGAAGCTGTCCGCCGTGATTGTGAACGCGAGCACGTCGCCTTGGCGCTCCCAGGCGGCCTCCCGCACCGTCCTGACGAACGACTCGTGCTGGGTCTCGGTCGGTGTGAAGGCGCGGAAGTCGCGCTCGCCGAGGAGGAGCGCGGCCGACGCGGCGAGGCGCTCCTCGTCGAGCGGCCGCGGCCACCAGAGCGACCGGCGCAACTCGAATGGCGAGCGCGTCGGGCGACGCCAGACGCGGTAGCGGTACGAGCGCCCGGTCGCGGAGAACCGCGCGCTGAAGCCCTCCGGCGCGGCCTCGCTCGCCACGGCGGCGACGTCGTCGGGCAGCACGCCGTTGAGCGCCTGTGCGGCGCGCTCCGAGGGCGGCCCGCCCTCGACCGCGAGGCTCGCCACCTGCCCGCGCGCGTGCACGCCTGCGTCCGTGCGGCCCGCGACCGCAAGCCCGCTCCAGCTCGGATAGACACGGTCGAGCGCGGCCCGCAGCTCGCCTTCCACCGTGCGGAGCCCTGGCTGCGCCGCCCAGCCGGAGAAGCCCGTGCCGTCGTAGGAGAGCGTCAGCTTGACAACGTCCATGGTAAGCAGTAGCTTACGGTAAGTTGTGGCTTACGCAGAGGCGATCGCAGCACTCGCCGATCCTACGCGGCGCTCGGTCTTCGAGACCCTGCGCGCGGGCCCCCGCTCGGTCGGGGACCTCGCCGCCGGCCTGCCCGTGAGCAGGCCGGCGGTCTCCCAGCATCTGCGCGTGCTCAAGGACGCCGGCCTCGTGCGGGAACGGCGTGAGGGGACGCGCAACTTCTACAGCGTCGACGGCGACGGCCTCGCCGACCTGCGTGAGTACTTCGAAGGGTTCTGGGACGAAGCGCTCGCGGCCTTCAAGGCGGCGGCGGAAAGCGAAGGAGGAGATGAGGATGAGCCAGATGACGGATGAGCTCGCGGTGCGAAAGTCGATCGTCGTCAACTGCTCGGTCGAGCACGCCTTCCGTGTCTACACGGAGAGAATGAGCGACTGGTACCCGTTCGAGGGCCACTCGCTCTTCGACGACAGCGCTCAGCGAGTCGTGTTCGAGGGACGTGTCGGCGGGCGCGTCTACGAGGTGTCGAAGTCCGGCGAGGAGGGTCTCTGGGGCACGCTGATCGTCTGGGAGCCGCCGCACGCGTTCGCCATGACGTGGCATCCGGGGCGCGGCGAGGAGACGGCCCAGGAGCTCGAGATCCGCTTCTCGGCCGAGGGCGACGCCACCCGGGTCGACGTCGTGCACACGGGCTGGGAGCGCATCGGGCCGGACGCCCGCGAGCGCATGGCCGACTACGAGCAAGGCTGGGGCGGCGTCCTCGCCCGCTTCGCCGAGGCCGCCGGCAAGCGGAGCTGAGATGCATCCGGACCTCACGCTCCGGCTGGCGGCCGAACGGCAGGCCGACCTGCAGCGCAGCATCCACGCCGCCGGGCGGGACACTCGGGCACACGGCCCGCGCCGCCGGACGCTCCGGCGACTGCTCCGCGTCCCCCGCCCCGGCGCCGCAGGCGCGAGCTACGTGGAGAGGGCGACGGGCGCCCGCTCGGGCACGTAGTCCACGAACTCGAGGTAGGCCATCGGGGCAGAATCGCCCTGGCGCGGGCCGATCTTCACGACCCGCGTGTAGCCGCCCGGCCGGTCGGCGAAGCGCGGCGCGACCTCGGAGAAGAGCGCGTGCGCCACGCTCTTCGAGCGCAGGAAGGCGACCGCCTGACGGTGGGCCGCGACGTCACCCCGCTTCCCGAGCGTGATCATCTGCTCGACGATCGGCCTCACCTCCTTCGCCTTGGCCTCGGTCGTGCGGATACGGCCGTGCTCGATCAGCGCGCAGGCGAGGTTCGCGTAGAGCGCCTTGCGGTGGGCCGAGTCGCGGCCCAGCTTCCTCCCTGCACGCCGGTGTCTCATTCGTCTCGGAGGGTCAGCCCGTGGGCCGCGAGGGTCTCGCGGACCTCCTCGATCGACTTCTTGCCGAAGTTCGGGATCGCGGCGAGCTCGCTCTCCGTCTTGGAGACGAGGTCGCCGATCGTCTCGATGCCCACCCGCTTGAGGCAGTTGTAGCTGCGGACGCCGAGCTCGAGCTCCTCGATGGGGAAGTTCTCCATCCCGTGCGCCTGCGGCGCCTCGGCCTCCGCCTCGGCTGCCTCGCCGAAGCCCTCGATCTTGTCGATGTCGGTGAAGATCGCGAGCTGGCGGATGAGGATCTCGGCGGCCTCGGCGATCGCGTCGCGCGGGGAGACCGAGCCGTCGGTCGTCACGTCGAGCGTGAGCTTGTCGTAGTCGGTGCGCTGACCGACGCGCGCGGCCTCGACCTCGTAGGAGACGCGTCGCACGGGCGAGAAGATCGAGTCGACCGGGATGACGCCGATCGTGTGCTCGGGCCCGCGGTTGAACTCGGCCGGGATGTAGCCTCGACCGCGCCCGATCGTGAGC